>CAZHWT010000009.1:0-35099 GCA_964536215.1 uncultured Candidatus Saccharibacteria bacterium | reverse complement strand
ACGGCTCCGACCAACTTGATTCAAAATGCTTCGTTTGAGTCAGTAGCGGCCGATGGCCAGAGTCCTACTCATTGGACAAAGGACAATTGGGGTGCTAACACCGCATCATTTACTTACGCTACTACGGGACACACTGGCGGCCGGAGTG
This sequence comes from uncultured Candidatus Saccharibacteria bacterium, assembly GCA_964536215.1. Classification (GTDB taxonomy): domain Bacteria; phylum Patescibacteriota; class CAZHWT01; order CAZHWT01; family CAZHWT01; genus CAZHWT01. The sequence continues at coordinate 34,951 of CAZHWT010000009.1, read as the reverse complement.
CCAAGGTGGATATTACTCAATGGACCGATGGTGATGCCAAGTGGATGTCGGACCAGGTGGTTGTGTCACCAGATACTCGCTACACATACAGCGACTTTAGCCAAGCCACCAAAGCTACAGATATAGTGGCCGAGTATGAATTAGCCGACGGATCATTTAACTATCAATGGCTGGCTACAGTTAGTACTTCATCTTCCTGGCAACCGAACATATTGTCATTTAGCACTCCAACCAATGTAACTAAAATGCGGGTATTGCATGTACTTAATGTAGTAGGCTCGCTAACTATCGATGATGTTGCGCTTTACCAAAGCACGCCTGTGACAGTTGAAAACGGCGTACCAAATGCTTCTGTTGAATTGTCTACCAATAATCAGCCTTTGGGCTGGATGACTGATAATTGGGGCACAAACTCGACGACCTTCTCCTATGAAGCTAGCGGATACAATAGCGGACACAGCTTGAACGTATCTATGACCAGTCATACAGATGGTGACGGAAAATGGTATTTCACCCCTCAGCCAGTATCGCCAGGCCAAACGTATCGCTTTACTGATTATTACAAATCCAACGTGCAAACTCGCGTCGAGGCCATGGTGACTATGGCTAATGGCGCTACCCAATATATCAGCTTAACCCCAACTCAAACTCCAGCTAGCGCTACTTGGACTCAGTTTAGTGGGACTGTTACCATGCCAGCTAACGCGGCGACCGTGACGATTATCCATATTCTAAGCACGGTAGGCTGGCTCACAACTGATACATTTAGCTTTGAGCCCGTAAGTACTCCTACTCCGACACCTACTGCTACACCTACACCTACTGCTACACCTACACCAACTGCGACTCCAACTCCGACGGTTACTCCAACGCCTTCACCGACGCCAACCGCTACCCCAACGCCTACACCGACGGCTACTCCGACTCCTACGACGACACCGACGCCATCGCCGACGGCCACGCCTACTCCAACGCCCACGCCATCGCCAGTACAGAATTTGGTAGCCAACCATTCAGTAGAAATGGTATCAAGCGCAGACTCTTCACTTCCAGAAGCGTGGTTGCAAGGAGGTTGGGGAACTAATACTCGTAACTTTACCTACCAAACATCTGGACAAGATGGGGCGCGCAGCGTACAAACCCAGATTTCTAGTTATACTGATGGTGATTCTAAGTGGTACTTTGCACCAATCGCAGCCACAGCTGGACAAACATTCCAGTTTAGCGACTACTATCAAGCAACAGTCAGCACTAGTGTTATTGCTCAGGTTGAGCTCACTGATGGAACATTCCAATACCTAACTCTAGGAGAAGGTTTACCTACTGCAACTAATTGGACACGGGCCGTCTATACTTTTATCACTCCAGCCAATACCAAGAACGTAACCGTATTCCACCTGCTCGCCCAAGCTGGGTCGCTAAGTACAGATAATTTTGTCCTTGGGTTGCAAACAGAGGTAACACCTGATCCAAACCTGATTCCAAATGCGTCATTAGAATCACCTTCCGACGCTAACGCTAATCAGCCGATGGGGTGGAACAGCGATAGCTGGGGGTCTAACGTCCCGACCTTTACCTATGTAACCGATATGGGGCACACTGGCACGCACAGCGCTAAGGTAACGATTAACAGTATTACCGATCCCGCCAACCCGGGCGATGCTAAGTGGTACATTTCTCCAATTTCAGTTTTGCCTGACACCGACTATATTTATAGCGACTGGTATAAATCTGACATTGATTCAACGATTGTCTTGCAGTTGCAATTGACCGATGATACGTATCAGTACTTAACACTATCAACTCTGCCAGCAAGCACTAACTCGGCTAACCCCGACCAGTGGCAGCATGCCCAGGTACCATTTACAACTCCGGACAACATCAAAAATCTCACTGTGTTTCATCTGATTAACCAAGTCGGGAGCTTAACCATTGACGATGCCAGCTTGACTCCTTACACCCCTAAGCCAATGTCATATGGCATGGTTAGCTTAACCTTTGATGACAGTCTGACGTCAGTCTACGACAACGCCATACCACTCTTAGATAAATACAACCTAAAGAGTACACAATATGCTATTACTGGAATGATGAATACTGCCGGATACATGACTGATGCGCAAGTTGAGGAATTGCTTCAGCAAGGCCATGAAATTGGTTCGCACACTGTCAGTCATCCTCATCTCCCAACATTATCAGCAGAACAGTTGACTGATGAGGTGCAGAATTCTAAAGCATATCTAACCAATTTGCTAGGACAAGCGCCGACCGATTTCGCGTCACCATACGGCGAGTACAATGACCAAGTGATTTCGGCGCTAAAGCTGACCTACAACAGCCACCGAAGCACTGACGTTGGATTTAACAGCCCGGACACATTCGATGCTTACGATATCCGAGTGCAAAATGTTGAAGCAGCAACGCCCGTATCTCAAGTACAATCATGGATTGATTATGCTAAAGCAAACAAGGTCTGGCTTGTGCTGGTCTTCCATGGCATCGTAGCTGATACGAGTGCTGACCCATACGCCTACACTCCAACCGACTTGGATCAAGTCTTGTCGTATGTAGCCTCTAGCGGTCTCCATTCAGCCACAATGACAGAGGCGTTAACAGTAATGGAAGCAACTCAAAATGGCGACGTTGTGCCAACTCCAACACCGACACCTACATCTACGCCTACGCCGACCCCTACGCCGACTGCGACCCCTACACCGACGCCGACTGCTACGCCGACCCCTACACCTACACCAACGACTACTCCAACGCCAACTCCCACCCCCACCCCAGTCGCAACTAACTTGGTAGTGAATGGATCATTTGAGTCAGGTGCAGGGACCCCAACTGGCTGGAGTCAGGACTACTGGGGCACTAATACTCGCAATTATGAGTATCTCACGACCGGACATATTGGTGGACGCAGCGCAAAAGTAACCTTGTCTAACTTTACCGACGGTGACGCTAAGTGGGCGTTTGACGCTATTCCAACCACGGCTAATATGCCGTACGAGTTTAGCGACTGGTATCAATCTAACGTGGATAGTCGGATTGTAGTGCAGTTTAATATGAGCGACGGGACACAGGTGTATCGACCGATCGGCGTGGCCGAAGCATCCTTAACGGCTTGGAAGCAAGCTACGGGTAGCTTTACAACTCCAGCCGGAGCGGTTAGTTTTACAGTTTTGCACTACATAGAGCAAAATGGCTATCTAGTTACCGACGACTACAGTGTTACCGAGTTGCCTCTCAAGAGGCTAACTCAAGGCATGGTTAGTGTCACCATTGATGAGAACTCTAAAGAAGACTATACAATCGCGTTACCTCTACTAGACAAGTATGGTATTAAAACAACCCAATACTTTACTAGCGGACCAGTAGAGAACAATACCGATCCAAACTATACCATTACGGCAGATGAAGTAGTGGAATTCTTTAACAAGGGTCATGAAATTGGCGCTCACACAGTTAATCACCCATCGCTTATGTCACTATCAGTAGCTGAGATCGATATGGAATTAACGGCCTCTAAGCAGTATCTGGAGCAACTAATAAAGGACCAAACCGGTCAAACTATTACCATTACTGACTTTGCCACACCATACGGGGAATACAATGCTAAAGTTATTAATGAGATAAAAAAGTACTACGCTTCACACCGAGGTACTGATGATGGCTTTAATGATGCCGCGTCATTTAATCCCTACTTCATCTATGCTAAGAACGTAGAGAGTTCGTCAACTGCAGCCGAGATTAAGAGCTGGATTGACTATGCTCGGGCAAATAAGCTATGGATGGTGTTAGTTGTACACGAAGTCATGGAAGGCGGCGATGAATGGAGCACTACTCCAGCCATCTTTGAGGAAGTCTTAAAGTACCTTAAAGAAACAGGTACGCCAACGCCGACCGTTAGTCAGGCGCGCCAGCTTATGGAAGCAGCTAGAAGTAATTAAGTTAATTTACTTTGAGCAACTCACCACAAAAAATCGGAGCCGATAACCTAACTCCGATTTTTTGTGGCCGAAAGGCAGAGGTTATCGTACGGCTTCATAATTGTATGCGACAATACGCCTGACCTTTGCCCTATTGTTGTACTCTGGCGAACAGTTGACTAGCGGAGATTCTTAACAATATCAGTTACATTTTGCCAGTTTTGTTTAAAATGAGCTTTGTCTTGCTTGAGGTCAAAATATGAATAGAATAGGAAGTTGGATACTCCCGCCTGTTTTGCCTGATCGACCATCTGCTGCAGTTCGGCTTTAGTTGGATAGCGGGCTTTGGAGACATCTTCGCCAATAGAGCGGGGAATGTCGGGATACGATGCCCAAGAGAAACTTTGAATGACATACCACCGGTTAGCTGGCTGCTCTACTACACTAGTTAGCGTATTGGCACAGCCACCAATCGTAGAAATCTGCTCATAGGGAATAGGGTATGTGTCGAAACCTAGATCGTCGGTCGCCACGGAAATACTACCTAGACTTTTAGTGTTTCCCAAATATGTGCCTTGGTAGCACTGTAGGATAACAATGGTCGGGTGGGCTGGGTCAATTTGCTTAATTTTTTTATACCGATCCAAGAGAACTGGCACCCATTTGCCGGCATCCTGAGGTACTTCTGGTCGTTCATCGGAAATATACCAGCCATAGAGGGCTGGGTGGTTTTTAAATGTACGGACATACTGTAAGGCCACCTGTTCGTACGAATTGCCAAATGCTTTGACTTGACTTAGGGGCACTTGCTGATTTTCTTCTATATCATAAAAGTCTTTAAGGCTAAAAATAATTTTGAGGTGCAGTTGCTCAGCTTTATCCAAGTAGGTTTTAATTTGGCTAGCACTGCCATCCCAGGAAGTGTAGTTGAGTACAGTATTAAACCCAGCCGCAGCTATTTCTTCGAGTCGCTGGTAGCTTTGCGGATCGCTGGGTGAGGCGGCATCGTAAATACCGATCATGGGCGTGCTGGCCCCCAGGGATTTGGTGGAGCTGCGTGAGGCGGATGTTGGCGAGTTTGGATTTGTGGCGGCATACTCTTTGGATGTTGATGAGCCAGGCTGATCGACAGGGGAGCCACTGACAGAAACTTGCTCCTCGTGGGGAGACAGATAGACACCAATAGGAATTATTTTTGATTGCAAGGCTAGACTATCTGGTTTGTTATGGTTTGATGAAGTTGGCGGTATAAGCATTGCCGCAACAATTACTATACCTATAGCCAGAGCCAAAATACCGCTATGGAGCAACAAAAACAGACTCTTCGATTGTGGCAGTTTTAAGGGCAGAACCATTACTCATATAGTGTATCTCATATTGGACTTATAAGGCAACTTAGAAGGCTATCAACTTCGCTTACCCGTGATTCAATACTATAGTTTACTTTTTCTAACACTATGGGTTGACTGTTTAGATATTATATGTTATAGTTGTTTTATTAATATATTATAGGTCTATGCAAGAACAGTATATATTCTTAATAATTCTCTACATATTATTTTTGGGCAGCGTTTTATTCGTAAATCTGATCTGTCAAATTTGGGCTAGCGTCTTGCGATTTCGCTTGAGGAGAGTGCTTAAGCGTGCAATTTAATCCTAAGTTATTTCTATTTGGTATTGTCTCTATGGCAATTACTAGTTATATTTTGCTTGGCGCTTATTCAGTAGTTTTTATTCAGCCAATTCCTGTTGTAAACGCTATCACTAAAGCTAACAGCTCGCACCTTATTTCTGTCATTGCTGAGAATGAGGGTGCTAAAGCAACTTATTCATTGCCAAACGAGTCTAAGAACGCTAGTCGGCAACCAAGATTGTTAAAAATCCCTAAAACCAACACAAAACTTAACATTATTAAGGCACTATCTCGGGATGGCGTATGGTACTGTCGCCCAGGAGATGGTCAGTTTCTGTTCTTGACTGATAAATCTAATAAGCTGCTAGACATACTTATTTATGCCGATCAGAACTGGCGGACAATTGCTGACTCTCAAGAAATTGCTGTCGGTGATAATATTTTTATTTCGACGGATAGTAGCTACCAATACATATTTAGGGTAGCTAGTAAAAGCACTATTTCTACTGATGACAGCTATATTCCAGATTCTGCAGATACATTAGGACTTATCTTACTGCTTGAGGATTCTGAGCATGATGTAGTGCACGTCTATCGAGCTAGAATGTTAGATGCTCAGGAGGTGTTGTAATGACTGACGAATCGTTATTTTACTTATTCCGAAATGTCGCCTTTGTACTGGCAACGGCTATGCTGGTTAAGTACTGGTTATTCCTTTTAGTTGCACCGATTTACACCGTTAAAGAGATTGGTCGTAAATTGCACTTAGCCAAGAGGGGGATCCTACCAAATTTCAATCCTAAAATTTCCATAGTAGTGCCCGCCTGGAATGAAGAGGTAGGCATCCTAAAAACTATTCAGTCAATTGTAGATAATAGCTACCAAAATATTGAGCTGATTGTCGTTAACGATGGGTCGACAGACAACTCTGACTGGGTTGTCCGTAATTACCTAGCTCACTTTGCCACCAGTAATCCAGATAGGGACGGTACAATTCGCTATTTCTACAAAGAGAACGGTGGCAAGGGCAAGGCATTAAACTTTGGGATTCAACAGGCTACCGGCGACATCATTATGACCGTTGATGCTGATTCAGCACTAGAGTCAACTGCTTTGGCCAGATTAAAAGATTACTTTGCTGACGATGACATATCCGCTGTGGTTGGCAATGTCAAGATTGCTCACAATCCAACTCTAATGGGATTTATTCAGCATTTAGAGTATACATTCGGATTTTACTTTAAGCGGGCTCATTCAGTACTAGGAGCTGAGTATATTTTTGGTGGTGCCTGCGCCGCTTTCCGTCGATCAGTATTCGCTCAGATAGGATTATTTGATGACACAAACAAAACTGAAGATATCGAAATGTCTATGCGCGTACGCTCACGTGGTCTACATTGCACGTATGCTGAGGATGTAGTGTGCTTTACCGAAGGCGCTTCCACGGTTAGCGGCCTGGTAAACCAACGCTTGCGCTGGAAGAAGGGTAGATTCGACACGTTTACTCGTTATCGTCAAATGTTCCTATCTTTTAAGAAGGGGCAAAACAAGTGGCTAACTTGGTTTATCTTGCCGTTTGCACTGTTAGCTGAGTTCCAGTTACTGGTTGAGCCGATTTCGTTAGCACTGTTGGTCACCTATAGTGTGGTTTCCTCTGATTTTTTGTCATTAGCTTTGGGAATTTTCTTTATTTTTACTGTGTATATAGTTAATGCCTTTTTTGGTCCGGATGGATTCAAGCCCAAAACACTGCTACTTTTCCCAGTTAGTTGGCCAGTATTCTATATCCTAGTTTGGATAGAATTTCTTTCGCTAATGCGCAGCATGGCTATGATCTATCAGGGAAGTGAAGTTCAATGGCAACAATGGAGCCGGCAAGGTATTGATGAGATCTTGGTTGACTGGCAAGGAGCAAGATATGAGCCATAAGTCTATTTTTATCTACACGCTTGTATTTATCTGCTTGACAGCTTTTGGGTCACTCTTGGCTCTAAAGGCATTTTCCAACCTGAACCTACAAAGCCTCATAGCGGGCACCAACTCACAGTCAGTCAAAACCATTACTCCAATTTCTTCTCAATGCACCGCCGCCGAGCCCATAGCTGGTTTAGCAAATTCTGGGGATGTTCATTTGGCCAAGCTGGATGAGTATCAAGCCGTGTGCAAGTCCCAAGTAGGACAGGAGTTTATGATATTTACCAACATGCCCAAAGACAATGTTGAAGCTGCCGCTATGGCCAAAGAAATGGCTGCCAAGCTGAGAACATTTGATCAATACAATGTTACCCCACTCGTAATTATTGAACCGAGCACGACGTGGGGGCTAATTGACTTTAGTGAATTTAAGAACGGACTCTATTCAGAGTGGATTCAACAATACTTTCAAAACCTTAAGAATGAGGGAATTACGAATCAGCAGATGGGTATCTGGACTCCATTTCCGGAGCCTAACGCACCACTTTGGAATCGACAGAATTTTGTGCCAGAAGATTTTAGCGTAATGGTAAATATCTACGCAGAATCCCTAAAAACCTACTTTCCGACCACTCACGTAAGCTTGTTATTCAATTCAACATCGTACGACAGCAATGATGAGGAATATGCCAACGGGGAGTATTTAAGTTTTGAGCCCTGGATTAGCCAAATTAAACCAGGATTAATAGATAGCTTTGGCATTCAAGGGTTTCCATGGTTGCCACGAGCTACGACCAAAGGATCTGGCATCACTGACGCCAACGAATTCCTTAACCCAAGATTACTGCTAGAGGCAGCCAGTATCCTAAAGGTAAAAGATGTCTGGTTTAATACGGGCACATTCTACTCTAAGTACACTAATGATAGCTCTAATACAGTCATCGTATCACCGTCACAAAGAAAGTCTATTGCCAACAGCATTGTAGCCACCGTTAGTAGAGTTCAGTCCCAAGGCTACAACGTTATGGTGAATATTTTTGCTGAAGATAAAAGCGAAACAGCTGAAGCAACTGATTGGTCATACTGGCAATCTGCGAAGCAATCAAATAACGCCAACAGGGTGGTGTTTATTGACTTTGTTCATGCTTTGGCTGCGAACAATGTTAAGATTAGCATCTTTGACAAAGCAGACCTGCTTACGGAGAGGAATTAAGCTATGCGTAAAATTATGTATTGGAACAACATTGGCAACTTAGCTTTATATTACCTAGCTGTTTTTACTCCTCTAGCGTTCAATATGGCGGTCTTCTTTTTCCTGATAAACTACATGCACCTACTTGATACAAATGTGGACTATAACGCCTGGTCTATTGGAATTCGCTTATTTTGGTTCTGTGGAATTGTAGTGGCTGTATTTAATTTTGTTGGCTTTCTCTTATTAGGGCATCCAGATACCGCTAATGGCAAGGCTGTTAAAGCCTTATGGACTAAAGGTTGGCCAGCTAAGCAGAAGTTAGTAGTCGTCTATGTCTCTAGGGGAGATAATGCTAATGCTTTAAGACGGTCCATAGTGCATACGAAAGCAGTATTGGATGCTGCGGGAGCAGAGTACAGGATTGATGCTGTCACAGATATAAGAGTGTCGCACGGAAAGACTGCGCGGATTAATTTCTATACCGTACCTCAAAAATATAACACGGCTAATGGCGCCAAGTGGAAGGCTCGAGCACTGCACTTTCTAGTTGAGCAGCATCGGTACGATGAGTATCTGGACAAGAATACTTGGGTCCTACACCTGGATGAGGAATCCCAGCTGCACGAGTCTAGCTTAGCGGGCATTAGAATGTTTATCACTGCATCTAAGAATAAAAATCGAGTTGGTCAAGGCGAAATTAAATACAATGCTTACAAATATGCCAGTAACCTATTTATTACCTGGATGGACTCAGTTCGTAGTGGAGACGATGTGGGGCGATTTCGATTACAGTATTCTCTATTCAAGCAACCGCTCTTTGGCATGCATGGTTCGTATTTCTTAGTGCCATATAGATTAGAGCAAAAATATGGGTATGATCTAGGTGGTCGTGGCAGTGTTACAGAAGACGCTTATTTTGCTTTAAAATGCGCCGAAGATGGCATAAAGTTTAGCTGGATTAACGGCTATATCCGCGAGCAATCTCCGTATAGTTTAGGAGCTGTTATTAAGCAGCGACGACGATGGTTCTGCGGCTTATTATCGCTATCATTGGATAGGCAGATTGGTTGGAGGGTCCGTATGCCTCTTATGGTCAATACTTTTTTGTGGGCATTCTCATGGGTGGGACCCCTAGCAACAATAGTTTCATTTGCTATACCGAGTACTATACCTTGGCAACTTCTGCTAATTACTCTTATCATGCAGGCATTCTACTCTAGCATTTACCTAATGGGAGCCTATCGCAATTTGCAAGACGTTACTAATGAGCTATCGCTCTTACGAAAAGCTCTAGTGTGCATGGGGTCGTTTATCACAATTCCGCTTACAGGGATGGTTGAAGGGCTATCTGTACTCTATGCCCTTATACAGCCAGTTAAAACATTTGACGTAGTTAACAAGAACTAGGATATTTTGCTTTTGACTGCGGTGATGAGGTATAATGCGTGTCGTAATTGCGCGCCTGTAGCTCAGTGGCGAAGGCGAAGCCGGTTGTAATAATTTAGCATCTGGGATGCTCTAATCCGGTCTATGAATGAAATAATTGAATAGAACGTAGTCGATAAATGTATGTATGCGCCTGTAGCTCAGTGGATTAGAGCATCTGTCTTCGGAACAGAGGGTCAGGGGTTCGAGTCCCTTCGGGCGCACCATGAACCACTCACTGCGTTCGGGTACATGGCACGCCATGGAATCGAACAATTCTGGCACATGACACGCAATTCTTGGACCAGCTCTAATAAATACACTGATCTATAGATGGTTCATGTCGTATACCGGAGCGATCGCGACTGGTATTGCGGCTGTATCATGTTTTACTATGTGTATGTACTCCAGAGCGAACTGGATAACAAATTTTATATTGGGTATAGTAAGGATGTCCACCAACGTTTAAAAGACCATAACTCGGGCAAAAATGTGTCGACAAAAAATCGCCGTCCATTTACGTTAATTTTTTTTGAGGCGTATAGAAATAAGTCTGATGCTCTTAGACGAGAAGAGTATTTAAAAACTACAAAAGGTAAAGCGGTGATAAGAGCGATGCTTAAGCAGTATCTGCACCACGCATCAGCTGAACTTGATTAAGAATAAATATATAATTAAATATCCATTTAAATGGATATTTATCTCTGTTTTTAACCTTGTAACACTTTGTGTGAATAAATCCCCACTTATCCCGATTAAATCGGGGCAAATCGATAATCGTTGATCGTTTTTATTGTCATTCCCGGCTTGACCGGGAATCGGATTCTCAGTCGAGCTGAGAATGACATGTCACACTCCGGTCGGAGTGGCTAACGGGATAAATATACAATTAATTGTATATTTATTGGAGATCGTCAACCTCGATTCTCTTTATCTGAAGTGCTATCTATTTTAAATAACTTCTTTTACTCACTTGTTTGGCCGTCAAATTCGGCTTCGCTGGCCTCGGCTTCTTGTTTGGTGGCGCGGACAATACCGTCTTTGTGGTGGGCAGGGGAGTAGATGGTGTACAGCTTTAAATCCTGACTGCTAGAGGTATTGATAATATTATGCTCAGCTCCAGCCGGTACGACAATTGCCGATCCGTCGGATAGGGCATACTCGTTGTCATCAATCTTACAGGTGCCCTGGCCTTGTTCAATGCGGAAAAACTGGTCGTTCTCGGCGTGGACCTCTTGACCGATATCTTCACCAGGCTTTAGGCTCATAAGCACCAGCTGACTATGCTGACCGGTATAGAGTACTTTTCTAAAGTTGTCGTTCTCAATGCTATCTGACTCAATATTGCTGTGAAAACCTGTCATACTAACCCTCCTTTATTATTATATTCCCATTGTAATCTTTATACCGATATTCTGCAATCAACATTTCTAGGAGGCTGTCCAAATCAGACAAGTATCGTATTTTCTCCGATAATATGCTATAATCTGTGAGCAAAAAATGATAATTCATACGGGCCGGTAGCTCAATGGTAGAGCAGTGCCCTCTTAAGGCATTGGTTGGGGGTTCGACTCCCTCCCGGCTCACCATAAGGGACATAGCTTTTAGTTATGTCCCTTATTTGTTGATACTGCGGGGAAATTCCGGTGTTCGACAAGCCTGGATACATCCATTTGATACCTTGGGGGTAAATCGAACACAGTAAATTTTTTTTGGTCTCCACATCTCCGTTAATATACGTCTCGTAGGGATGAGCCAGCTTTTCTTTAACAAACTTGCAGAGTAAATTTATGTCGTATGACTTGAGTTGTTGTTGACGTGTGAGAGCATAAGCCTCAGCAATTTTTTTGTCTAAAAGCTCTAACTGCTCTTTAAAAATATCGTCGTCATAAATGCCCTCTAAATTTTTTTCGATTAACGCTTGTCGACGCTCCTTGAGTTGTTCGAGCTGGTTAGTAGCCACTTGCACGCTATATTGAACTTTCTTTTGACCTTCAGCATATTTTGTTCTAAGCAATTTTATAAACTCTTCGACCGCCGCTGGTTTAGGGGCTATATCTTTTAAGAGCTGCTCCATCTTTTCATCGGCAACATGTGTCGGGATAGATGATGGTGTCCCACATCGCCTCTTGCAAAAGTAATAACCATACTTTTGCTGCTTCCCTTTACTTAGGGCTCCAGTCATAGGTAAACCACATTTGCTGCACAAAATCTTTCTGCGTAAGGGGAATTCTGGATTATCCACCAAATGCTTAACCATACTACCCGATCTATTTGGCCCTCTCCCATCGAGAATACTTTGTACCTGATAATACATTTCTTCGCTTATCATCGGTTCATGCTGACCTTTAGATTCGCCAAGTTTAGCTGATTGCAGATACCCGCAATAGAATCTACTTCTAAAGACTCTACTTAATGTTTGAGGCCTAACCTTATACCTAATTCCAAAGCTATTCGTCGTAACCCCTTGCTCATTAAGGTACTTAGCAAGGGACGGAAGCGTATAGTTTCCTGTTGCCATCTTTTCCCAGGCTAGTTTTATATAATCATACGTTTCTGGATCTTTTATGGTGTGGCCGAGATAATTAGAGTAACCAATCGGTACTTTATTAATAGGTAAACCCGCAGTAAACCTGGCCTTTAACCCATTTTTCGTCCTCTCACTTCGCACATCGTTATCTAATTGCGCGAACCCTGCGAGGATTGTTTCGATAAGCTTCTCTGTTGGGGAGCTGCCCGTAGGTTCAGTAGATGATATAATCTCAATCCCATATCTCTGCAATTGAGACCTGATTGATAAATAATCTGCAGCTTGTCTTGCTACGCGGTCAATTCGATACACAATAACCGTCGAAATATTCCGCCTGTTTTTACGACAGTAGTCCATCAACTCAAGGAGCTGAGGTCTACCCTTGATTGTTTTTGCGGATCGACCTTCTTCCCTAAAAACACGGTCAATGGCTAGGTTTCGATTAGCAGCCTCTTTGGTACAAATTTCTTCTTGCGTAGATAGTGAGAAATTAGTGACCTGTTCTTCACTCGACACCCTTAGATAGATGACAGCTTTACCGACAATTTCTGAAGATCTTGATTTTGACATTCATCGTCTCCTTGCACGCATTCGCTATACAGCTTTTCAAACTCACTAATCATAATGTCTAATAATTGGGACATAGCTGCTTCTTGTTGCTCAGTAAGCTTTCTGGAAGTCGCGGGCAAATCCTCATCCGGAGTAAAATATTGAGGTAAATCTAAAGTGAGCTGTTCAATTGCTGTGTTAAATTTAGGATACATATATGTATCTATAGTATACACATATATTCTCAATGTCAATGCTAATCTTTTAAGGAATGTCCATGCTTGTCTCTTGTCCGAGATGGTACTGAAGTGATATAAGGGGCGAAACAAATGTATAGCGAATCACAACTTTTAGCCGTTGCTGCCCACAAACAAACTGGTAGCCACGGCTTTCTCTATTTGTACTGATGTTCAAGGAGGAACTTCATGCGGAACAAATCCCAGATCATTACTACAGCGCTTATTGCGGCTGTATACATAGCCCCTCAGGTTGCCTTAGCGCAATCGGCTGATGTAACTAAGGTCCAAACTTTTATTCAATCAGTTATTACTATCCTCGTTACCTTTGCTGGCCTCCTATCGGTGGCCTTTTTTGTATGGGGAGGAGTTGGCTATATTACTTCCAGCGGACAACCCGAATCATTGGACCGCTCCAAGAGGACGATTGTCTATTCAGCCTTGGGGCTGGTCATCTGTCTGGGCGCCTTTGTCATATCAAATATTGTCACAGAAGTGGCTAAAGGAGCATTCGGCAGTTAAGAGGGGTAACTATAATGAATCCTGATCTTTCATCGTTCATTAGTTCTACACTTGGGTCCTTAACCGTTATTGCCGGGATTGCCAGCGCGTTTTTGTTGGTGCGGTCGGGATATTTATATATTTCTTCGGCTGGCAATCCTGAACAATTGTTTGCTGCTAAGCAGGGCATTAAACATACTCTGGTGGGATTATTGCTGGTGCTAGGAGCAAGTACTCTGGTAGCCATAGCTACCAATGCTTGGCAGGCGGCGCCAAGTCAATCAGATATTCAAGCTATTACCTTGCAGCCGGTGGTTGAATCACAGACTGATGGCTCATTGTCTCAGATTATTATTGACGCCACCATAGGGTTTATCAAACAGTTAATCGAATCGAGTATGAAGCCTGTTGTTGATGGATTATTTCAATTTCTGACTACTACACCTCTTATGTCGACAAATCAGACGATCTTTCAATTCTGGCTGGTTATAGCTGGCCTTACCAATGGATTATTCATACTGGTCGTTGCCTTACTTGGTCTGCATGTCATGAGCGCATCGTCGCTCGGACTTGAAGAGCTGAGTTTGTCTCAACTCTTCCCCAAATTACTATTGATGTTTATTGGAGCGAACAGCTCCATTTTTTTGATTGATTGGCTCATAAAAGCTACCAATACTTTTAGCCACATATTACTGAGTATTAACCATGGCAGTGAGCGAAGCTGGATTTTATCGGCACTCGATCCAATTAACCTGCTGACTGGATCGACTAATCTATTTACTCTCATTCTGCTGTTGTTTCTTTTGTTGATGATCGTGGCTTTGCTCATTATGTATGTCGGCAGATTAATTACACTGTCCTTTGGGGCGGCTATTGCACCGTTTATTTTCCTCCTTTTGGCTTACCCCAAGACGAATGGATTTGGCATGAGCTTGATAAAGTCATATGTCATCACAGCCACGATTGCGATTGTGCATGTGCTCATCTTGCAGGTGTCGTCAGGCTTATTGAGCAGTCTGGGGACTGCGGATAACCCATTGATGAATGCCTTGCTGGGCATTGGCATTATGCTGACTCTCCTTAAGAGTTCGTCCTTTATTCTGCGTCTGGCACTGTTGGCCGGTGGGGCCGGGGCGGCCAGAGCAATAGGAGGACAGATTATCAACGTCATTACCAGTCAGAAAGGAGCGCCGGTTACGGCAAAGCCATGAAATCTACCACCATGTTGTCACAAATCACTACCCAGGAGGATGTACTATTTGCTGGCATTACAGTCAAGCAATTAGCAATCTGGATGTTCGGCGGCATAGTTTCGATTGGTATCTATTTTATTGTGCCGCATTCTTTGAGCCTGAGCCCTATCAAGGCAGCACTTATGGGTATAGTGGCGGTCGTTACTATCGTTTCGACGGTTAGGTACAAGGGAGCCATGCTCTGCGAACGATGGCTGTTGCGCCTTGCCTATACACTTCGGCCGACCATTGCGACGGAATAATTGTATGAATACTGCACGGACACTAGCACAACAACTGGATATTGCCGACATCACTGATGGATTGGTTGTATTGCGAGATGGCAGTTATGCCATGATTCTAGAAACAACCTCGGTCAACCTTGATCTGAAAAGCGAAGCGGAAGCTGATGTGCTTATAGCTCACTACCAGCATCTCCTACAATCGCTAACAACACCTATTCAGATTATTGTTAAGAATAGGCCGGTTCAGATGGATGAGGAGTATGCCAGGCTGCAAAAGAAGATTGATTTGGCTGAAGCGCCAGTACAAAAGCAGCTACTTGAGGACTACCGAGAGTTTTTAGCTCAGCTGGTGGTAGGCAGAAATATGCTGACTCGGAGGTTTTTTATGGTATTGAGGACGACAACTAAAACGCCGCTGGATCAAGCCAAGGAGCAGTTGCAGACGCAGCGAGAGCAACTATTGCGCTTGCTGCAGCCGATGGAGATTAAAGCAGTGCAACTTAGTAATCTGAGTATCGCTACTTTATTTTATGATTCATTCCAGCCGGGTAAAGCTGAGATTCAGCCGCTAGTGGAGGAGATCTGGGTATGATTACTACACTAAAGCGTATTACCACTATGTCAAAACAGGTATCCTTTACGCCACAACTTAGTGGTATTGTACGAACTGTTTTGCCTTCAGCTCTGGTCGAAGCTCCAACAGCGGTTACCCTGCCAACCGAGTATAGTCGAACGTTCTTTATCTCCAACTACCCACATATTGCTCACACTGGCTGGATGACACCGTTACTGCAACTCACAGCTCATTCAGACATCTCCTTTCATATTGCCCCGATTGCTCCCGAGCGGGCACTTGGGCAACTGACCCGGAAAATTACGGAAATGGAGTCGACCAGGCGATCCATGCTGAAGTCGGGCCGGATTATTGGTTCTGAATTAACTGATCCGCTAGATTCGGCGGTCTCCCTGAAGACGAATATGCTGCGGGGACAGGAAAAGCTGTTTGGTGTGGGACTGTATATTACGTTGCATGCTAAAGAGCCGGATAAGCTAAGCAAACTGTCGCATCAATTAGAGGCTGTCTTGGGCTCGCGACTGTTTTACTCCAAGTCTGCAGATTACAGACAATTGGCCGGGTTTAAATCAAGCCTGCCATTAGGTCGGGATTACCTGCTTAATCCCCATGACTTCGATTCTTTAGGTGCTGCCACCACTTTCCCGTTTGTGTCTAATGAGGTTATAGATCAAGATGGGGTGCTCTACGGCATCAATGAAACATCAAACTCGCTGGTTATTATTGATCGCTTTAGGTTGCCTAATGCCAATGCTATTACCATTGCCCAATCCGGGGCAGGTAAAAGCTATGCGGCAAAGACTGAGGTGTTGCGCCAGCTGATGATGGGGACACAAGTCTTTGTCATTGACCCCGAAGATGAGTACGTTCAGCTGGCGCGGAGTGTACTTGGCCAGACAATTAGCATAACGCCGACCTCTGGGCAGAGTATTAATCCATTCGCCTTACCGACTAAAACAACTAAGCAGGAAGTCCATCAGCACGTTGAGGATTGTTTAAGTCTGCTAGCGGTCATGGCCGGATTTATGACTATCGAAGAGCGATCGCTAGTTGACGGTATTCTGGCTACGCTATTTAAACAGCATAAGCGTACTGTTACATTTGCTCAGCTTGTGGCTGCTTTTAAGAGAGCAGATGGATTAAAAGGGTTGCTGGAGCGGTTGGAGCCGTACATCTCAGGATCGTTACAAGGATTGTTTACCACAACCAAGAAGTTATCGCTTGATGCACCGCTGACAGTTTTTAGTCTGAAGCATCTGCCGCCAACACTCAAACCGGTCGTTACTATGATGGTAGCGACGGCTATTCAAAAGCACGTCGCCAGTAGTATGCGCCGTCGGTTATTGGTCATCGACGAAGGATGGCTACTGCTCGAGCATGAAGATTCAGCTAAGTTTATTGCGGGCCTTACCCGTCGGGCGCGAAAGTATTTTCTGGGCGTCCACATGATAACCCAACAGGTACAGGACTTTTTGGACAATCCGCATGGGCGATCTATTGCAGCTCAATCTTCATTGCGGATCTTGTTGAAGCAGGATACGACTACTATTGAGCAAGTGGCCACAGCCTTTAAGTTGAGCGAGTACGAGAAGGAGTCAGTGCTGACGGCGGATAGAGGAGAGGCTTTGATTATCGCTGGATCGCGTCACGTTAAAGTGAAAATTGTGGCTTCCATTAAAGAGCATCCATTGCTGACGACTGATCCACAGGACACATGAATATAGCCGTACTATTACTGACTGTCGGGAATGATAAGCTGGTGCGTCTTTGTGCCGTAGCCACCGGAGTAATCGTGTTAATTCCTATGTTGGTGGTGCTCACCATTACTCAGGTTGGGGCACAAGCAGTGAGTGATGTGTTGCTACCACCCGGAGAGAATCATAACCCGACAACCATTCCAACCTTGTACGGAGTCATTTCGCTTACTCAGCCAGCTATCTGGCCGATTAGTGGACGGATTACTCAAGAATTTGGGCATGCCAATCCGCCATTCCAACTAGCGCACTCGGGGATGGATATTGCTTCATTTGAGGGCGATTCAGTTCGGGCTATTTTGCCAGGGACAGTTACCTTTGCAGGACAAGCTTTAATTAGCGGCAATATTGAAGTGCATGTGGCATACGGGCAGGGGTTAGATGTGTGGTATGCCCACTTAAGTAAGGTTGCGGTGATTAAAGGGCAGCAAGTAGTGCAGGGGCAACTCTTGGGCTATGAGGGGCATACGGGCTGGGCAACCGGAACACATTTACACTTGGAGTTGCGTCTTTATAACATCCCCGTCAGTCCACGCGTGCTATTAGGAGATGAGTCGCCATGATACGACCGATTACTATTGAGGACATACTCCGTTTTTGGTACTCTTCCCAACATCTCAATGTAGAAGGGTGGTTAGTAGGGGCAGTGATGGCGGCGGTTATTGCCTGCCTGATATATGTTCTCTGGTTATACGTTCTAGTGTGTAGCAATAAGGAAAAGGTGTGTATACGCTTTATTCCGGCCTCAAGTGATACCACCAATATAGAGCGGATGGAAGAACTTTTCCGCTTTAGCGGAGCTTTGTTGCTGCAGCAGAGAGGGATTAACAGGTTACTGCCTTTGCAGAGCATTGCCGTAGAGATTGTGGCTACACCTGTAGACGGTATGGTGTACCAGCTATGGATTCCCTTTCGAGTATCTACGGCGATTATGCAAGGCATGAAAGGTATCTTCCCAGGGTCTTTGTTACAGCAAGTGGACATACCCGCCACGCCTACTAGTAGCAGCATTCGTCATTTTAGATTGCGCTATCGTCAGGCCGCTCCGTTGAGAGTGGTTACTAAGGAGTATGTGGCCGATCCGGCAAGTTTTTTGGCTAGTAGCTTGTCAGATCTGCAAGACAATGAGCAGGTTATTATACAGTTTGTTGTTCAGCCGCTACGAGGCTTACGGGCATGGCGACTCCATCGCGTTAATTTAGATAGCTTTGGCAGTCAATCGGGATTGATTGAACACAAATTGCGTCAATCTTTATTTACGACGAGTGTGCGATTGTTGGCGACAGCTGAGGACATCAGCGTCGTCAAGAAGCGTATGGACGGCGTCATTTCGGCGCTGTTTGGATTGAATCAAGCCCACCTGCAGGAGATAAAAGTGTCTCTATTGTGGAACCACTGGCATAAACGATTGGTGCGGTGGAGTTTTGCAGAGAGATTGACTTTATTTTCCCCACAGTTGACGTTGTCCGCTGAAGAGCTGTCTAGCTTAGTCCATCCGGCAGCGGGGAGGGTGGCCCGAACTGAAGATGTTACTACTAACAGGTCAAAGTTACTACCACTACCGACTGCACTGAAGAGCCTATCTGAACAAGATGGAGTGGTGATTGGCTCGGCAGCGGGAAGCTCTGATCGCTACCCGGTGGTGTTGACCGATGATGATAGATCTCGGCACGTTTACATCTTGGGGCAAACTGGCTCGGGTAAGTCTACCATCTTGTTTCACATGGCCAGTAAAGATATTTCTGACGGGCACGGAGTGGCCGTTATTGATCCGCATGGCGACTTAATCGATGACTTGCTCAGCGATTTAGTCGCCACCTCAGGTCGGAATCAAGGGGTGAATGAGGCGAAACGAAGGGTAGTCCTCATTGACCCCGCCGACCTGAGGTATCCTGTAGGGATAAACCTATTGGAACTACCGTCAGACATTACAGATCCCGATGAGCTGGAGATGGAGAAAGAGTTGGTTTGTGAAGCGGTCATATCTATTTTTAAGAGGGTGTTTAATCAGGAGGAAGAAGCTAACTCTCACCGGATTGAATACATCTTGCGGAACGTGATTCATACGGCTTTTATTGTGCCGGATGCGACTATATTTACTATCTATGACTTGATTAATAATCCGGAGTATAGGAAGTCGGTAATTAGTAAATTAAGGGATGAGAACTTATTGTCGTTCTGGAAAAATGAGTTTCTGAAGGCGGGCAATTGGCAGCAAGTTAAGATGGTGTCCGGGGTGACGGCTAAGATTGGCCGGTTTCTCTTTTCTCCAACGGTTAAGCGAATTCTGGAGCAACCTCATTCAACTATTAATTTTGATGAGGTACTGGATCAGGGAAAAGTGCTGCTATGCAATTTGAGCGAAGGGAAGATTGGTGAGGATAACTCACATTTAATGGGCGCTGTGATTATTACCAAGATACACTTGGCAGCGCTGAGGCGAGCCAGGCTGGAACAATCTGCCCGTCGACCATTTTACTTGTATGTGGATGAGTTCCAGCACTTTGCTACCAATTATTTTACCCGACTATTGTCCGGTGGCCGCAAGTTCGGTTTACGGGTCCTTATTGCTCAGCAGTCAACGGCTCAGCTACGGGATCCACAGATGATTCAAGTTATCCTAGCTAATACGGGTACGGTTATTGCCTTCCGTACCGCCAGTTCGGCCGATGCAGAGCTTCTATTGCCGTTGTTTGAGCCGCTGGTAACAAGAGAGGATATTGTCAATCTGCCTCGTCATATGTTTTATGTAAAACTGGGTTCCAATCAGGCTCAACCGGCGTTTTCCGGACGGACGTCTCCTATTGAAGTAGAGGTGGATCCGATAGGAAAGCAACGCATCATTGCTCAATCTAGACAGCAGAATGCCCGGGAGTATAGTGCGGTAGAAAGGCCAGCATTTAGTGAGACGGAAACGGATAAACCAAGGTATCGCAAGCGAAAGCAGGTTAAACCCAAGGCTAAAAGTAGCGGTTCTTCACAGGCGCGACTTGCTTAAAACTGCAACAACTGTTGTTGCAGTTTTTTCTCTGCTTGTCTCTGTTACACTACTCCTTATCTGTCTTCTTTATATATGTATAATCAAAACGTTATTTTACTTACTCTTTATAGATTCCGTTTTGCTAGTCAAGATCAATTGAGGCAAGTCTTGGGGCACAAGGGACATACACAGACTAGCTTAATTCTTAAAACTCTGCTTCGGCATGAGGTTGTTGGTAAACTTAAAGGCAATAGTGTCATAGATGCTGATACCTACTTTCTTACAGCTGATGGGTGTAGATATCTACTAGCAAATAAGGATACGTTTGCCATCTCATCTATTCCACGACATGCCTACCGTTCGGATGAAGCTACGCAGCTCTTGATACAACGATCTAGAAGTCTATTGGATATTTATTTAAAGTATGTGCAACAACATGGCGATGGTTCCACTTTTAGGTCAAAAATTGAGCTAGGCAGCAAGTATCCACTACAACCTTCGCCAGATGCGGAGATAGTCATAGGCGGACAATTGTATATAGTTGAGTTGTTTTTGGATGGGTTATGGAGGTCATTGCTTGCAAGACGACTACACCAACTCTATGTTTACTGGCAGATGTCTGCAGGAACAAAGTTTCTGTTGTGTGTCTACTCACTCAGGCAACAGCAAAAAATTGTTATTCAACTTGCAAAATTGGCAGATGGGTTTGCGGCGGATTGTGAAGTTCGGCTCGTAAAGGAGTAATATGCTCTATATGACTAGCCCGGATTTACAAACACTTATTGATCACGTTCAGGCTCATTTTGGTATTCGGTTGCCTGTCAGTGGTAGCATGGGTAGCTCTGAAATTGAGCCAATTATTTTAGATATTGAGAATACTAACCTTATTGCTCCACTAGAGCACGCCGTGCTTCACTATCTGTTTTTGTTTCAAGATCATGACTGGAAATTGCGCGACTCAGAAATGATTGAGAAACCTGACCAAGTGCTGGAAAAAGTGACGACCGTGTTCCCAGATGAGCCAGCCTATACTCATAACTATTACTTTGATATTACCAAGCCTTGGAAAGCCGACTCAAAGCCGTTGACTATTTCAGGCAACCCTTGGTTTCCTGACTCAGGACTGCAAGTTTATGACTCGGATAACTCTGACCAACTGTAAATTAGGGCAGGGTTTCGCACGCTAGGCCATCGTGATCACTGTCTAGTCGGTGCGGATCTGAGGACGGGCCACCATTGGCTAAGAAGAACGCTTGTGCTTCGGCATGCGTTGCAAAATCGCTACAGTCTTTGTCTCCGCCCGATGTATTGTTTGGACTAGTAGTCGTGGCGACAGGAACTGGCGTTGCAGTATTTACTGGAGAGGCCACGCCATGGCACGTATCGCTCGACCACAAGCCTAGCCCCTGATTGCGAGCATTTGTTTGGGCTTGTTTATATTCTGCCTGGTATTTATACGGTGTGCTATACGTATATTCAAAGGCATAGCCTTCGGCAATCATTAATTTATTGAAGCTGCGGCCATCTTCAAGATAAACATACCGCAATAATCGATTATATTTATCTTTGTCCCCTTGACTATGGTCTACTTCTAGTCTGACTCGTGCTCCAGTCAATAGTTGCTTGGCTTTGTTTGAAGCTTCAACGCCAAAGCACTGTACACTCTTTCTAGGGTCTACTGTTTCTGGGGTATCTATGCCAATCAGACGCAATCTCTGGGTCTTGCCAGCTATAGATACATCCAGGGTATCCCCATCGACCACTTTAACGACCGCGTAGAGGTCGGAAGTGTTCGGCTGTTGCTTAGTAGGCTGCGGCGTAGAGGTAGAAGTAGGTGTGGAACTTATCGTGGCTGATGGCGTTGCAGTAGGTGTTATGGTCGATGTTTGATGAGTCTTTGGCTGCGAAGTCGTTGATGTTTCAGCAGTTTTATCCTGCGTTGGAGTGGGCCCACTGACAATTCCGGCAATAATGGCAGATTGTATAAAGAGAGTCGGTACACCGATAAACAGGAGTGCTAGGATTTTGCCACCTGGTCTATGAATGTATCTAAAGGCAATATAGAGGAGGCCAATGGCTACGAGCGTAGGGATTGCTGCTAAGAGGGCTAGAAGAACAAAGGGGGAGAGAAGTATCACTCCTAGAATAATGGCACTTTTGACGCCAGTCGAAAGCGCCCGAAATTTTCGCCAGCTGATTCTAACCCATTGCCGGATATCGAAGTTGTGCGGAAAAGACGAAGGTTTTATCATATCTGTCAACCATGTAGACACTATAGTTATACCATGCAAATAGCCCAGAGGCGAGCTAGTCGCCTCTGGGCTATTGTTTAGTACTCCATTGGCAGCATTACTGTAATAATACGTCGACACTTCTCAGATCTCGGGTCGCAGCCGTAGGTTAAGCTTTGGTCATAGTAATCAATCTTCCAGCAAACTTTTTGGCCGAACCATGATAGAGAACCATAGTCGTGCTCGCCGTATGGGTCGTTATCTTCGGTAAACGTGCTAAATTCTCGCACTGCGTGAATTAGTCCGCCTATGTCGGGTAACTCTTTTACACCGCGAGTCAACATATACTGCAGACTTGTTTTTCTGGCTTTATCGTTCTTGTCAGCTAACGACAGTTGCTCCATCACTTCTTTTACTACCGATATGTCTTCCATCTTTTTTCCTCCTTAGCTACTATTTCGGCTTTTGCCGATACAAGCGGTTGACCTCCACTCGTAGCTAGCGCTACAAGCCAGAGGCTCCGCTCATAGCACAGGTGGAGACCGTAGGTACTACCTTGCTATGCGTGGAGATGGCGGAAAATGGTTATGTTGAGTGGAGGGAAAATTTTTCTGTAAATAGTACTCATTCGATGCTATAATGCCCGCACATCAACTGAATGGGATCATTACTTGTAATTAACCAAAAATGAACTTAATAAAACCCAGACTAACCGACTATTACGATGTGCTCGTTACACAGGATGAGGTAGGGTTTGCAATCCCATTCTTAGATGAAGATTTGCCACTATTTTTAGATCCAATGCTCCTATGGAAGTCTACCGTAGCTATCGATAATGCACTGCACTCTCAAGTCGTGGCAGCTTTTAACGGCATAGGAGAATTGTATAAATCAGGAAAACAAGAGGAAGCAAAGAATATATTAGTGGAGTTATCCGAATGCAAGGAAGTAGGTTTGGGTAGTTCCGCGACCCGTAAGGGTCGTAAAATCTCATTACCCAAAGCGTCCGAAATACTATCCCTATTCGTGGATGTTCCGTATATTGCCGCTCATGGATTAGGGCATATTGAAGCAATCCAGTTACTTACTGATGATATATCTATAGATAGAGTGAGTGATATAACCTGCAATCTGTTAAAGTCAACTTTAATTGATTTTACTATTGATCAGTGCACTAAGTTTGGTATACCACTAAAAAGAGCAAATGTTGAAAATGTCTATGATTTTAGAACGAAGACCTTTAAAACCGAATCAATTAATTTGCCCGTAGATCATCTTGGCAATCCAATTATTCTTATTCCCAAAGAATGGTTGAAACATAGTCCATGGATAAATTTTGAAGATTATTTTAAGTATTATCAGCACAATCAACCAGGAGCTAAAGGCTCATTATCTAGAGCCTCTTTAATCTCATTTAATCGAAGTAATTATGATTTGGTAAGGAATTACTTAAAATTACGGGAGCTTACCTCAGATCAGTTACATAGGGATCCATTATTTTCTGCATTGCCGGTAATCAGTGCTAAGAGAGCGTTGAGCAACATGCTTAAACTCCCTACAGGCAAAACTGACGGTGCAGATAAAAAATATGAAGACTTAATTACAAAGCTTTTTACTTCCATGCTCTATCCAAATCTAGATTTTGCAGATTCACAGAGTCGCACAGAAGATGGTGTATTAATCAGAGATTTGATTTTTTATAACAATAAGTCGTTTGATTTTCTTGAAGAAATTCACAGTGACTATGGTAGTCGTCAGTTAGTATTTGAAATGAAAAACGTCGCCGAATTAGAAGGTGCACATGTTTCACAACTGAATAGATACTTAAAGGAACAGTTTGGTAGATTTGGAGTGATTGTAACAAGAAAAATGCCAAGTAAGGCAGTTTATAAAAACACAATTGATTTATGGTCGTCCCATCGAAAATGCATAATTATTCTTGACGATGAAGATATTAAGACCATGTGTTTAGTTTATGAAAGCAAGCAGAGATTACCCGTAGAGGTGCTAAAGAAGAAATATGTGCAGTTTACGAGAGATTGCCCATCATAAGGAGAAATATATGACTAAAGATGTTATTGATAAATTTATTAAAACAAATACACAAATAGAGGGAGTTTACGCTGAATTGACAATATTAGCTAAAAAATCACCTGACAGTCCCCTGAATAAATTTAAAGTTCAACTAATTAACAGAATAATTATAAGCGCAAATGAAATTCTTGGGACTGATAACCTGCCATTTCCAGATTTTATTGGGTTTGATGAAGTTGAGTTGCCAAGCAATAGCGATGCCGTGCTAGTGGTGGGACAGTATTTAAATTGCTTAGAAGAACTCAGAGCTCAGAATATTGTAGAAGATGACTACCACGAAGGAGAATGGTTTTGGTCCGTAGATAATAAGCAATCTGATATTAGAACCGCACAACCTAAAAAGTTAAGGAAATAAAATGAAGAAAAAACCACAATTCCAACATAAACTACCAACAAATGCTGAAGCAGAAGAATTTGAATTGTTAATCGACCAGTTAAATTCTGTCATTATAGAAATGAAAGAGTTCGCTAAAAAGAGTCCAAATGATTTGTTAAACAAAGTAAAGATAGTGATTATCAATCGATTACTAGAGAGAGTAAAAAAATTATTTGATGGACAACCACAATCCGATTTCTTGGATCTTATCAACGAAGATGACCCGCCTTCAAATAGCGACGTAGTATTAATCATGGGTCAGTATAAAGCTGCAATGGATAATTATAAATCGACTTATTTCTATTATGACTCCGATTTGCTTGACTCACGATGGTCAACAGAGGAAGACCCGATCAAAGGTAGATATGGAAATTAATAGAAATTGATTATATTTTATTGTCTACAGAGATACTGGAATGTATAATAAATGGTAGGTAGTTTATATGGATAATAATAGCTCACTTAAAAAACTTGAATCTCTCCTTTTACAGAATGAGGGCTGGCTGGTTGAAGGGGTTTTAAATAAAAATAAAGTGGCGGAGCTGGCTCGCAAGTATGATGCTGAACTACTCAACACTTTGCAATCTGAGCCATCCATCAAGGGTCTCTTTTTCACTGAGACTGATTCAGGGCTGGTTTTCAAAAAGGATACATTCCTGCAGTTTTTAGCCAATAAATCCTTTCTCCCTGACAGCTATACCGCATACCGACAGAAAATTGGTCTTGCTACTGGGGTTGATGATTATTTGATTAGAAATAAAGAAGTGGTTCTAAACTGGCCATATAAGGATGCAATCCTAGAAGGTGGTCAAGATAAAGAAGACGCTAAACGCAAGGAAGTATTCTTTAACGAAGTGTTGGCTCCAGATCAGATTAATCGCTTGCTTGACGATAAAGTATTTATTGAATGGAAGCGACATGACAAAAACGGTGCGAATGACCTTGACGAGCTTAAAGACGATGACAATTTGATAATTAAGGGCAACAACCTCGTTGCCCTGCACAGTTTAAAGAAGCGGTTTGCTGGAAAAATAAAACTAATTTATATCGATCCACCATACAACACTGGTGGAGACACCTTTGGATATAATGACTCTTTTAGTCACTCAACATGGCTAACGTTCATGAAAAACCGCTTGCAAGTGGCGCATGAACTGCTGAGAGAAGATGGAGTCATATTTATTTCGATCGATGGTAATGAGTTTGCCTATTTATCTGTTTTAATGGATGAAATGTTCAAGAGAGAGAATTTACTTGAGGTTTTTCACTTCCAAGTAAGATACGCTAATAAGTCACTAAATGAACGTGATGATTTTCAACCAGTTATCGAATATGGACTAGCGTACGCTAAAAATAAATCTCTAGTGAGGCCGAACAAGCCAAAAGAGCAATATAAATCCGAGAAGTTTAATTTAGATATTCAAGAGACTTCCCCTCCAGATCGAACATTTAATTTACCAGACGGTCGACAAGTTGATGTCTTCTTGCCTCATAGCTATAAAATCGAAAAAGTGGTCGACGATAGGCTGGCCTCCTTAGACTACTTTAAGGAAACTTGGATTACTGGAAGTATTTATTCTGACACTGGGCACGGCACTATGTATAAGAAGGCTGTAGAGCCCAATGTGTCAGTTGATGGCTATGGCGTGATGTATAAGATTCATGGCCTTGGAGAAGACGGTCTTGGCTATCGTTATATGACTGGCCCTAAAAAGGAAAGTGCTCGTTTTGGCAAAATGTATGCGAAGATTCCCCTAGATAAAAAGGCTGTGGTGCTTTCAGGAGTATATGAAAAACCAGTCCCAATAGTTAATTATTATGATTTTAGTGCTGAAGTGGGGAATATAAGACATGAAGGAGGAGTTAGGTTTAACAAGGGCAAAAAGCCAGAGAAAATGATGCGTTTGCTGGTTGGCATTTTCACCGACCCGGAAGACATCGTTCTTGATTACCATCTTGGGTCAGGAACAACTGCTGCAGTGGCTCATAAAATGGGCAGGCAGTATATTGGCATTGAGCAAATAATGTATGGTGAAAATGATCCTATTGTGAGGATGAGGAACGTTTTAAATGGTGATGAAACTGGAGTGAGTAGTCACGAATCATGGAAGGGCGGGGGTAGCTTTGTATCTACAGCGTTAATGAACGATGCGAATAAATTCCGAGGTGAAGTAGAAGATGCTCGCACTGACGAAGAATTAATTAAACTACTAGCACAAGCCAAGAAGTCTTCGTTCTTAAGCTATCGAGTTGACCCAGAAAAGATTAAGCTTGGCGATAAAGGATTCACCTCACTAAGCATGGCCGATAAAAAACGCACCCTACTAAGTCTAATTGATAGCAACACCCTCTATGTAAATTACTCAGATATTGATGATCAGGCATATGAAATTACGCCTGATGAAAAGCGTCACAATCGGACATTTTATGGTGATGAGGATTAGTCAAAATGGACAGAATCCAAACACTGCATGAAAAATATCAGGTAATCAAAGAAACGCTTGGTGCTTTTGAAGAGGTGCCAAGCTATTTAGAGGATAACCTAGCCCACAGTTTACGACCGTATCAGAGTGAAGCCATAAGTCGCTTTATTTTCTACCTAGATAAGGACCAAAAGAATAAGCAGCTACCAGTGCAGCTTCTGTTCAACATGGCTACAGGAAGCGGCAAGACGCTGGTAATGGCTGCATTAATGTTGGAGCTTTACCGCAGAGGTAAGCGAAACTTCATCTTCTTTGTTAATAGCGATACGATAATTAAAAAGACTCAGTCAAATTTTTTAGACCAAAGCTCGAGTAAATATTTATTCTCAGATAAAATTGAAATTGATGGACAACTAGTGGAAATCAACCGAGTACAAAGCTTTGCTGAGGCAAAGTCCAATGCTGTAAATATCTTATTTACGACTATACAAGGGCTCCATTCCAATTTAAATAATCCAAGGGAAAATCGTATTTCCTACGAAGAGCTAGCCGACTATGAACTAGTCTTACTTAGCGATGAGGCACACCACATCAATGTAGACACCAAAAATAAGAAAGAGGTTGAGGATTCACAAAGTTGGGAAAAAACCGTCAATCTAATAATTGAGCTCAGTAAAGAAAACATGTTGCTTGAATTCACTGCAACGATTGACTGGGAAGATCGATCAATCGCACATAAGTACGCTCCTCGACTTATCATGGAGTATGATCTAAAGGCTTTTCGTCGAGATGGCTATAGTAAGGATGTATTGGTCTACACGGTACAGGCTGAGGATGCGTGGAGCAGGGCATTGCAGGCCATATTTATTAGTCAGTATCGCAAGAAGGTGGCCTTAAATAGTGGGTTGTGGCTAAAACCCGTGGTTATGTTTAAGGCTCGCACGAAAGACGAGGCTAACGCCTTCAATGATGAGTTCAATGAGCGACTCAAGAACTTGACGGCAGAGGAATTGAAGCAGCATATAGAACGAGCAAACGATATATTGCTTGATGCTTCAGATTATTTTACCCGACAAATCAAGCTGCCTATCAATGATCTCGTTGAAGAGTTAAAACTAGACTTCTCGGAATCAAGGGTGATGCTTATTCATAGTTCGGCTGATTCAACGGAAAAGCAGTTGCTACTCAATTCTCTGGAAGATAAGTCTAATGAAATCCGAGTAGTCATTTCAGTAGATAAATTAGATGAAGGCTGGGATGTCCTCAATCTTTTCGATATTGTGCGTTTGTATGATCTAAGTACAGGTGCTGCAGGTAGGCCAAGCAAGCAAACTATTAAAGAAGCTCAGCTAATCGGTCGCGGCGCACGGTATTTTCCTTTCCACGCACAAGATGGAGATGATAGATACAAGAGGAAGTTCGACAATAGCGTTAATTTGAACTTGCGTGCGCTAGAGCAATTACACTACCACTCCAAGCATAACCCACGATATATCCAGGAGCTTCAAAAAGCCTTGAAAAAATCTGGGATCATGGCTGAAGACTCTATTGAGGTAGAAATTAAGCTCAAGTCATCGTTTAAGAAGTCGGTTACTTACCAGAAGGGTGTGGTTTGGATTAATAAGCGTATACCAAAATCTGAGGTTGCGATTGGAGGCGTGCAGGCAAGCCTGTTTGACGCACTGTCATTCCCTAAGCATATTGACGTGGATATTCCAAGCGGATATGGGCAAGAAATTGCAGTATTTGGCGAGTCCGAGGCAAGAGTTGCCAGCGAATCACGAGAAACCGTGTTGCTTAAAGTCGGAAAAGGACTACCGGTTAATATTGTGCGAGCTGCAATTAACAGAAATAAGTACTTCTCATTCGATAAAATCAGCCTATCCCTGCCGGGTATTAGGAGTCTCGATGATTTCATAAAATCCCCTAACTATCTAAGTGGAATCGAAATCGCTGCCACTGGTGATTGGCATGATATTAATGATTTGTCTGCTCATCACAAGCTTTTTGTAGCGCAACAGATGCTTACAATGCTGCAGCCATACATGCAGCAAAAGTCGGAAGAGGAGTACATCGGCACAATGTCATTCGAGGCTGCATCAATTCAGGAAATATTTCGCGATGTCACTAGAAAGTTTGCCAAGAGCGATAGCCAAGATCGAGAATTTGGTATTCCCCAGTACCAGAGTCATAACTATGCCCTAGATATAAAACTACATGATTGGTATGCCTATGAAGAGAACTACGGAACTAGTGAGGAAAAATCACTCGTCGTCACTCTGAGCAAACTAATAGAAAATCTTAGAGAAAAGTGGAGCGATGTGTATTTGCTTCGGAATGAAAAGGCTGTAACCATCTACTCGTTCGACAAGGGACGTGCATTCGAGCCAGACTATCTATTACTAGCCAACGACAAGGTCAAGGGTAATATCAGCTGGCAGGTTTTTATTGAGCCAAAAGGTAATCAGTTTCTAGACTCCGAAGGTGGATTTTCGAAAGGCAAGGAGGGGTGGAAGCAAGATTTCTTGCTACAAATAGAAGGTCAATTTGATGCCATGACACTTGCCGAGAGTGAATCCTATAAGGTGATTGGATTACCTTTCTACAACGAGGGCAGCACCAAGGATGACTTTGTTGATCAACTTTCAGCACTAGAATAATATAGGCTTTACTGTGATATAATTGACTCAGATCTGCCCATCAAAGGCGGATTTTTGCGTTTAATGTAGGTCATAAGGGTTGTTTATTCATGCAATTAATCTCAATTGAGATCAAAAATTATAGGTGTATTCAGATATTAAGCTTCCCTATTTCCGTTTTGAAGGATAAATCGAGAACGTTCGGACTAATTGGGGTAAACGAAGTGGGGAAAACGAGCTTTTTGAAAGCTTTAGCGCTAGCTGAGCCGGGCAATACACCGATTAATGCAAAAGACTTTTATGAAAAGGAAGTAGAGATTCAGGTAACACTAAACTATGAATTAGATGAACAAACCCAAAAAGAGATCAAACAGCTTATTGGTGAGATAGACCCCGAAGCAGCAATCCAAGACGCCCACCTTAAGCAAACATCATTCTATCTTCGAGTTTCAAAGTCCAATCCAGAGGCTCGGAGCATGTCCTTAGATGGTAAAAACTTTAATAACTTGCTATCAATTGAATCTGAAAATAAAGTGCTTGAAATACTACGCCCAAAACTTCATAAATCAATCTTCTGGACAGCTGAAGACCGATTTCTAATATCAAAGCCCATAAATATTGTAGAATTTGCCGCTAACCCAGTTCAAGTATCAGTACCATTAAAAAACTGCTTTAATCTATCAGGCATTTCTGATTCTGAAATCAATCAGCGTATCCAAGATCTAACAGGAGATTCTACCGAGGTCGAGGCTTTGCAGAATTTGCTAGGACGATGTGTATCTAATCACATACGATCGGTTTGGCCAAATCACCCAATAGAAATTACTTTTATAATTTCTGATGGACTTATCAATTTCCACATTAATGATATTGGAGCGGATGCAAAAGCTAAGACAGCAGATCAAAGAAGCGAAGGGTTCAAGCAGTTTATCTCTTTTCTATTGACCATTTCAGCTGAAAGTCGCAATGGCCAACTTAGTAATACGATTTTATTGCTCGACGAGCCTGAAACCCACCTTCACCCACAGGCTCAAGAATATCTACTTGATGAGCTAATAAAGATTTCACAAGACAATAACAATATCGTTTTCTTCGCCACACATTCCAACTATATGATCGACAAGTCCGACTTAAGTCGTAACTTCAGAGTGGAGAAGTTGAAAAATGAGTCATCAATAAAACAATTTGATTCGAAAAAGTCTACATATGCGAGCGTTGGTTATGAGGTCTTTGGGATTCTAAGCTCTGACTATCACAATGAGCTGTACGGGAAACTACATTACGATTTTCTTGAGGCTCACCCTGATGCATCAAATGGGATTAAACATTTCGATTCAAATTTCTTAGTTGGCACCCATAAGTTACCTATTGCAAAGCCGTGGGAAGATGGCGAAAAGAATTCCATCACTTTGCCAACCTATGTACGAAATCGCACTCATCATCCAAAAAATGGCAATCTTCCAAGTGACGACGACTTGGGAAAATCGATTAAAATACTGAGAAAGATATCTGGGGTTGAAGGTTGATACGTCGCATATGAAAAGCTGGCAGTAAATTAGTTATTAGATCTTGAGGAGGTTTATGGCGAGAAAGAAGATTTACTTTACCGGGAACTTTTGGGATTACTTTATAAAAACACTAGTTCTTGTATTGTTAACTTTGGTCACTTTTGGCTTACTGACTCCATATCTTATTTGGTGGCAGGCTAAATATTTCTTTAACAGATTAGAGATTGAAGAGTAGTATCCGCTTTTGATGCAATGGTGAATATGGATTAATGTAAAAAAGGTGAATCTCCCTAAACTTTATTGTTAGTTGCTGCATCCAAAGGAATTTGTCTGCCCAAAATTTTAAATAACGATAGTAGGCTTATGGCAGCCTCTCTAAGCTGTTCATCAGATTCATATTCGAACCCTTGCTCAATCCATATTTGTTTGAATTCCGCAAAGGCTTCCGGCGAAATATTCATATACTTGTAAAATAATTTGGTTAGCCTTAATTACTATTTACTGTCATTCAACGGGTCGCTGCCAACCAATTTATATAAAATCCCTATATTTGCTATATCAATCAGGCGAATGTCGCCCTCAATCTTACTTGCCAATCGCTTACTCATATTATCTTCACCAACTAAATAGTCTGCTATAAATTGGCTAGGCTTAGCATAGCTAGGATTCTTATCAAAATCTAATTCAACTAAATGTAATGACTCGCGCAGCTCTGGTAGTATTTTCTCAAAGCTGTGTTCGCCAGCTATATGTTCTTCCTCGACATATCCATTTAATTCATTACTCCAGAATTCTTTTACGCGCTCGTTCATTTTAGGCCACATAATCTCCCACACTTTGTCATGCACAAGCTCTTCGCGTCGCATTGCTCTCTCCAGGCAAACTAGATTAAAAGCCGCAAAGATTAGATGGAGCTGTAATAATTTTTCCCGGTCAAGCACTTGGAGAATAAATGGATCATCAGCATATGCTCCAAAGCCATGCAGTGCATTATTTGATATCTGTGGTTGGATGTGTAGACAATGCTGTGTATATGTCTCTACAAACCCCGCACCTAATTTACCATCCTTAGCCTCCTGGATGCGTTTCTTTCCAATATGCAGAGTGTCCATTTGAGCTTGAGCTTTTTCCAGTAGCTCTTTGGCCTCATCTTCATCAATTTGATTATCCTGATAACGCTTTATTGCATCAAATACCAGTCTTTGAATTGTGCTCGGGAAGAGAAGTGCACCAAATAGTGCTGAGATTATCGCTAGGGGAAAATCGTAAACAAATAAAACAACGAATGAGATTAGCCAGACTGAGAAGGCGATCATTGAGGCTCGATCTATCAGCGGATAATCTTGTGGATCTAATCGCTTCGTTTTGGTGACTTTAACTCGAAAACCGGCAACTGCCTGAAGAATAATATTTAAGGCTGCCCAAACAACTAGGATGGTTGCAAATAGATAATCTTCCGCCATTAAAGAAAGAGCTAATGAATAAGGCATATATCGATAACTATTATTTGCAGTATAACAAAAAACTATAAGCAAGCGTATTCATTATTACTCTATCCGATAGAATAGCTCTCCGTGATAAAATTTAGGCGATGCAAATAGTATTTTTCCCTTACTTACACATGCAGGATACACCTGAGTTGTATTTTCCTATGCTAAATGCTAGGGTATGGAACTTTGCTATTAACAAGGATAAATACATCACTGATCCCGGTATAAAATCGACTGTCGAGGCGTTAATGGCTACTCATGTGTATCGTGGTAAAACTATTGAGGACATGGGTATTTTAAGTATCGGCGATATAGATTTTAGGGATTATTCCCCTCAAGAAGCTGCATTATGTAATGAAATAAGGCTCATTTTATTCGCTGGAGCTCTTTTCCACGGCTCTTTAATCGATCCGAACCCCAACAAAGGATGGAGTGTGTTCACTTCGGAAAACTTTGATTTAGAATGGTTAAGTTTTACTGAAAAAGATGATGGTCGTATGGCCATCATTAGCGGCTCCATCGTCCGCGTGAAAGATATGGGGCATAAAATTAGAGACCTTAGATTTAATCGCCCAGAGTTTGTACCCAATCCGTTAAATTTCAAGCTGGACGGAGATATTATCAGACTATTGCTAAAGATGCGGAAATACCATAAAAGGCTGTACCGTAGAGTTATAACCGCTCTTGAGTTGGTGATGCAAGCCTACTACAACGATTCTAAGGTGCCAGAGTCTGCACGCATCTTGCTTATGGCAAGCGCTTATGAAATACTTTTTAACCTGCCGGAGAAAGATCAAAGAAAAGAGCTTAAAAATAAATTTCGCCAATATTTTGTGCTAAAAAATGACCTCAAACGTCGATTCAAGAGCCATAAAGATAAAGGCAAAGATATTTATGTAGTAGAGAGTATTAAGGTTCTATGGGCTAATTCTTTTTATCAACTAAGAAATGACATAATTCATGGTAATCTTGTTCAAGATAAAGATTTTTCCTTTAACGGAAAGCAGCGGCACTTAGATGTCGCCATTCTATTTTTTGCCCTTGGAATTAAAAAAGTTGCTGGGGAGTATGCCAGAATGAGCATAACTCACGACTATATTGAATGGAAAAAACATACCGAACCTGGCGAACCAAAAGGCAGTATCTTCAACTACGAATCATTCGTGTACGAGAAAGATTGGTTTGCTGGAATACCAATTAAGATAATAAGAAATAAGCGAATGAAGACTTAAACTAAGGTATATCTCAGTAAGGAAATGGGTCTCTGTGATATAATCCGGCTATGGATAATACAGCTCAAGAAATTGGACAGAAAATAAAAACGGCCCGAAGGGCAAAAGAAATAACTCAACAGGAGATGGCAGACCGCACCGGTATGGCAAAGAGCTATTATGGCCGTATTGAACGTGGCGATATCAATGCATCGCTGGATAAATACATTAAAATACTCAAGGTTTTAAATCTTAAATTTGACGACATCATTCGTCTTTAAC
>CAZHWT010000008.1:11898-35240 GCA_964536215.1 uncultured Candidatus Saccharibacteria bacterium | reverse complement strand
GCTGTTCAACGGTGAGAAATATGACTTATTTAGCCAACCAAGTATACGGATTTACTAACCAAATGTCAATCCAGCTCTGCTAAAGCAGAGCGGTTTACGGTTTGCAGCAAAAGTCTATTCGTTTTATTCGATGCTTCGTTATTCGCCTATTCGTTATTCGCATAACTACTCACTACCCACCCTTGTCCGCCCCGCCAGGGTCGGAACTCACTACTTACAAAACGGCTAGGTATCCTTGGACTCCTAGGGGTCATGGGGGGAAATGGTGTATTGGGGATATTGGGTGTATTGGGGATATTGGGCGTATTGGGTGTATTGGGTGTATTGGCATAATGCCCCCAGTTCATTCGTAGCATTCGTGTTTCGTGGATTCGCATATACATTCGTAATTCGGCTGTTACCCAATTCGTATATTCGTAAAACTATAAACCCCCGATTTAATCGGGGTAAACCATAAACTCACTCGTACCTTCTCATCCGTAAGTGTTATAATACCCCCATGTCTGTTAAAAACCCTGATCAACGCGTTGGCATTTTTGTTGACGTCTCCAATATGTATTACTCGGCCAAAAATCTCTACAAAGGGGCTAAAGTTGACTTTGGTCACGTCCTTCAAGAAGCGGTCGCGGGCCGCAAGCTCATTCGCGCCATCGCTTATGTTATCAAAGCCGATATCAAAGAAGAGCAAAACTTTTTTGACGCCTTAGATCGAGCTGGCTACGAAGTTAAATCCAAAGATTTACAAATCTTTGCTGGCGGCGCCAAAAAGGGCGACTGGGATGTTGGCATTACGGTGGATGCTATTAAAATGGCCGACAAACTTGATACCATCATTCTCGTCTCTGGTGACGGTGACTACGAAGCCTTGGTCAATTATCTGCAAGAAAATAAAGGTTGCTATGTAGAAGCCTGGGCTTTCGGCCGCACCACCTCCAGCAAGCTTTTAGACAAAGTCAACGAATTCCACGACTTAGACGAAAAACCGCAAGAGTACCTCATCCAACCTCGCCGCAAACAGACTCACACCTCCAAGTCTACCACCGATACCGAACCAACTGGCCCCATTATCGAGCCCGAATCCGACCAACCGTCGCATCATCCAACCTTCTTTTCTACTGCCGTAGACAAGAAATAAATTCGCAAGCAAGTCGGATGTGGGAAAGTAGTTAAGTTTGCGCGTTTGCTCGTAGACGAGTGATGCGATTCCAATACTCCCAAAATACCCAATCTGCCCAACCCACTATCTCCCTATGTCGTCTAGGCCCAAAGAATATCAAGTTAGGTTAATTACATAGTGCAAGCGACAAATTACGAGCAAACAAGCAAACGTGCAAACACTCACCCCCTACCCCCTACTGCTCAGCCAGGCCGTGCGAGCTGAGCTTAGCGATCAGCAACAATCGCTTAGTGTTCTCTCCCGGCGGATCGCACGTCTGCACAATCAGCGTCGGCTCTTTTTGTTTATCAGTCAAATAATGCACCTCAGTCGGCGCCACCACCTTACGCTCGGTCACCGTATAGTCAAACCGTTCGCCCTTATAATAGGTCACAATCCTATCGTCAATCTTCACCTTATCCAACAACGTAAATGGAGCATGATAGCGACCAATTTCCCACACATTAATAGTAGAATGACCAAACAAATAGGTCGTTCCCACCTGGCCCGGAGGCACACTGCCTTTAGCCTGAGCCACTCCAAATTTATTTAACACCGTTAAATAAATTTTTGGATCAAACGCATCAATTTGCTCTGCTACTCGCTCATTAACACCAATCGACTCAATCACCAATCCAAACTCAGTTGAAGCCGGCGTAATCTGCTTAACGTTACTCGAACCACTCTCCGGCGCATCCACACTATAGTGAATCTCAGCCTTTTGATTCCACCAATACCAAATATCTGGCCACCACACCTGCCCATAACTTACCCCCAACACCACCAGCCCAGCCACAATCAAAACAACCGGCAACTTGTTACTCTTTAACCAAGACATATGAACTATGATAAAGGTTTTAGGGGCTAGGTTCTAGGTGCCAGGGGGTAGTTATTAGCTGTCTAGAGAATAGCGCCAAGCTGAGAGCGTAAACCGCAAAGCCACAGCCAAAAGCTAAAAGCTTTCACTTTGAGCCAACGTTCAAAGTTTGTACAGTTACTAGTGTCTACGCGTCTATCCGCTTATTCGTTAGTTCGTCTACTCGTCTACAAGAAATAAGTTTGTAACTCTGCAGCAAAGCTGCATGCCCATTCGACCCCCCCCACACTTCTTGCTTCTACCTCCCTACTTCTGCAGCCGCAGGCTGCTCGCCTACTCCCGACTCCCTACTTGCCTACTGCTCAGCGCAGCAGAGCGCGCTTGCCCCCTCCTCCTCCACCTCGTATAATGACCAACAGACGCTCCAAAGATATCTCTTATTTCTATTTTCTAGCTTCTATTTTCTAAAACCATGCCCTACAAGAAATCTAAAAAAGCCAAACCTTCTCGCGGTTTTGTTCATCACCTCAAGCAATTAGTCTACCCTCACGAAGGAAACAACCATCACCCCAAAGCCATTAGACATCAAGCCTTAGCGGTCTACCTAGTTGCTTTGCTGGCTTTTAATATTGGCTACAACGTTTTAGTAGCTCGATCCAGCCAGGTATTAGGCTTTGCCACTGCTATTAGTCAATCCGAGCTTATCCGACTTACTAATCAGACCAGACTAGCCAACGGCGTCGGAGCTCTCCGCGAAAGCTCCCAGCTTGACCAATCGGCTAAACTCAAAGCTCAAAACATGTTCGCCGAGGACTACTGGGCCCACTACGCCCCATCAGGAAAAAGTCCTTGGTATTGGTTTGACCAGGCCGGCTATGTCTACACCTTGGCAGGCGAAAACTTGGCTCGCGATTTCGACACCTCCCAAGGCGTCATAGATGGCTGGATGAACAGCCCGTCTCACCGCGAAAATATGCTGGCTCCTGGCTACAAAGATATTGGCATTGCTGTTGTTAACGGCTATATGCAAGGCCACGACACCACCTTAGTCGTCCAACACTTTGGTACGCCTACTCAAACCGCTACGACTCCACCGCCAGCAACTGGTCAGACAACCCCTAAATCCACTGTTCAGACGCCACCATCCACTCAATCCCAAACAGCTCCAGCCACAACCAATCCGCAACCTACTCAATCGCCTGTCAAAGAAACACAACTCAGTCAAAACCTCCAAGCACCTCAAGTTGAAGGTGCCACCGGCGTACCCAGCACCGCCCTCAATCAACTCAGCCAGCTACCATACCAATTACTCCATCCCAAACCCATCAGCTCCTGGGGCGTCCCTCAAACCGTCACCATCGTCTTCTTAGCCATCCTCATGCTGCTCTTCATCTTCGATTCCAGTGTCCTCTTTCACAAAGGCATCAAACACGCCCATAGCCACTCACTACTCCACGCCGGAGCCCTGGGCGTCCTAATGCTCCTAGTCATGTACAGCGCTTCAGGAGGAGTGCTCTAGTTAGTTTTTAGTTTATAGTCAAATAGTAATCGGAACGAAAAACGATAAACGATAAACGATAAACCCCATCCATGTCCCACTCACTCATTATTCATTTCATCATCCTCATTGCCCTCCTTCTCGGCGGTGGGGCGCTGGTCGTCATTCTGCCATCTCAACCCATCCACTGGGCCGTCATCGGCTTTATTGCCGTTACCTACCTTATTTGGGCCATCTGGCATCATCACGAAGCCAAAACTCTCAACCGCCAGGCGATAATGGAGTACATTTTTATCATCGCCATTATCTCCCTAGTCTTACTGCTCATTTAGGAGCGCTATGCGCAAATTCCTCATTATCCCCACCATCGTCATGCTCACCGGCATGGGCCTAATTATTTTCATTTTGACCCACTCCTCATCCAAACAAACAGCTAATCATCTCCTCTCCACTACTCACCGTCTAACTGTTGGCGACCATCAGTTTGACATTGCCATCGCCACCACCCCAGAACAGCAAACTAAAGGCCTGTCCGGCATTACCGAACTACAGCCTAATCAAGGGCTTTATTTCCCCTATAACAACGAGCCTAATGTTGCTTACTGGATGAAAGACATGCTCATTGCCATCGACATCATCTGGATCGCCGACAATAAAATTATCGGCATTAGTCAAAACCTCCAACCGCCTCCACCCAACACGCCCGACAACAACCTAACTCGCTATCCCGCGCCCACCAACCAGCTAGGCGCCGTCCTAGAAATAGCCGCCAATAGGTCTGCTGAGCTCAATTTAAAAGTAGGAGACGAAGTGACACTGGAAAAGTAGCAATCTACTCGTTGATGATGTTATTGGCTATTCGCTTGTTCGTTATTCGTCTATTCGTTATTCGATCTAAGAGGCAGCAAGATGGCAAGGCAGCAAGGCAGCCAGTCTTTACAATTCTAATTTCAATTCGTTCCCGTAATTCATACTTCACACCTCTCTCCCTTCCCTTCGCGTCATTCTCGACCCCACCCCGATTAAATCGGGGTGAATCTAGAATCCTTATGCCAGATGTACCTATACGTGTACGTACATATGTACGTACATTCTTTTGCTCGAGGTTTAGTTATTCGAATCAGTTTACAGTTTGCAGTTTGCGATTAGCGATTAAGATGATTTGAGTACTAGTGGTGTTTATTTCTTGCGTCTTGTACCTTTGCTTGGCATTTGGACTCTCCTTTCTTGCCACTTAACTAACCTACTTGCCTACTCGTCAACTTGTCGACTCGTCAACTCAAATCTTCGCTTGTTTCCGCCACAGGCGGACGGGCCATGCATCGTTCTCCAATTCACCCCAAATACCAATCCTAGATACCAATGCCCACCCGCATGCTGTATACTACCCCCATGTCATCACCAGACAACCGACTCCAGACACCCGATATCCCTCCCTCCGGAATCCTCATCATCGACAAGCCTTCCGGCTGGACCAGTCATGATGTCGTCAACAAAGTCCGCCGCATTTTTAACACCAAGAAAGTCGGCCACGCCGGCACCCTCGATCCACTAGCCACCGGCGTCCTCATTGTCCTGGTCGGCAAAGCCACCAAACTATCGGACCAGCTGCTATCCCAGGATAAAACCTACCAAGCCACCATAAAATTTGGCCAGCAAACCGACACTGCCGACGCCGATGGCACGGTCATCGACACCGCCGACGCCACCAGGCTAACCGAAACCGATATTAAAAAAATTCTGCCGGAGCTAGAGGGCACTCGCCAGCAAACCGCCCCCGCCTACTCCGCTATTAAAGTTAACGGCCAAAAACTCTACAATCTAGCCCGGGCCGGCAAGCCCATCGAAACCCTCCCTATCCGGATCATCACTATCAACAAAATCACACTAGATACCTTCGACCCCACCCCACCATTCCCCACTGCCACCATCACCGTCACCTGCTCGAAAGGCACCTACATCCGCGTCCTAGCCGAAGAAATCGCCCAAAAGCTAAACACCCTCGCCCACCTAACCCAACTCCGCCGGCTAGCCAGTGGCCCACACTCCATTGACCACTCCATCACCCTAGCAGAGCTACAACAATCCTCAGACCCTGCTCAGCATCTTATTCAACAAGAAGGGTAGTCATATAATAAGCAAATAAACACGGGAAGCGCCTACTCCGATTCCTAATCCAACCGGGGCATGACAAAGTAATAGCCAGATGCTCAGCAATTTGGCACCTGGCTATAGCAAAAACGTAATACTGTAAACTGACTAGTGGCTAAACAGTCGTCGCACTCCACCAGAATTCTTGTCCTTAGACTCGCTCTTAGCTGGAGTCGAAGAAGATTTCTCGGCATGAGCCTTAGCTGTCGCAATCATTGTTTGAACATCCTTCACAGCTTCTTTACGGGCATCATCTTCAGACAAGCCGCTCTGCTGATGCGAGCGAGTCATAGCGGCAAAGAACACCTCTGCCTTGCCGTCGTACAATTCCACCAACTTAAGAGCGGAATCGCTCTTGCGACGATCATTTGGTGCTTCATCAAAAATACGTTGCAACTCCTGCACTTCCAGTGGAGCTGGTTGGACTGGTTTCTCCTCAACAACCTCCACAGGCGTCTCCGAAG
This sequence comes from uncultured Candidatus Saccharibacteria bacterium, assembly GCA_964536215.1. Classification (GTDB taxonomy): domain Bacteria; phylum Patescibacteriota; class CAZHWT01; order CAZHWT01; family CAZHWT01; genus CAZHWT01. The sequence continues at coordinate 29,154 of CAZHWT010000008.1, read as the reverse complement.
CTGGCTGTGTAGTTGGAGAAGCAGACTCCTCCGCAGCAGGCTGCGCAAAAGACAGCACACTGGCAGAGTGAGTTGGGGCGCTTGAAGCATCAGACTCGGCTGGCTCAGGCGCCACTGACTCAGACTCAGCCGTTGGTTGTTCTGGATTCTCAGAGGTTCTAGACTCGGCCGCATCTGCTTGTACATCTTTATTCTCAACCGTCGCCACTTCTGGCCATGGCATGGCTGACTCTTCAGCAACTGGCTCATCCGTTGCCTCTACTAGTGGCGCAAGCCCAACAACCGGTTCATCCTCTTCAGGATCAGCCGGCTCGTTCTCAATCTGCCCAGGCTCCTCGATCACGGATGCCTCTTCTTTGACTGGCTCGACCGACTCTTCAGCTAGCGCAGCCGCCAACTTCCCTTCAGCCGCATCTTCATCTAATTCAAACTTACGCCCAGATAGGGCCATCAACTGCTTTTGCAAATCGGAAATAGCGTCATTTACTTCAGACAATCGACTTAGCAAACGGCGTCGCTCCGATTCATTATTTTTCAAATCACGATGTAAATCTTCAAACTGATGATACTTTTTCTGCACCAAATCCCACACTTCTGGGTCATTTTTAACCGAAGCAAAAATATCTAATCTATCGTCGTGTAAAGAGGGTGTATAACTCATGGGCAGAATCTCAAATATATATTCCTTGTGGTTTCAGTATACGCAACTATTTTACTAACAGTCAAGCAAGCAAATTCCAATCCATTCAACCCCCTAACCTTCACGGACATAGTGAATAAGCGATCGCTTAGCTCGAGTAGCCCACGGCAACTTACTATATTGCTGTTCAAGCGTCTTACCAATATTTACCGACTTTACCCCCAGCGGCTTACGGATTGAGGCAATATTCTTGGCCATTTCCTTATTCTTAGCTAAACTTCTAGTGTTAGTGTACACCAGACTAAACGACTCAATATGAACGGGGGGCTTACCAGGCACTAACGACAAATAGGTATCAGGCTTAAATTTGAGGTCCGCTACCTGCTTTTCGGACAACGGTAGCTCTATGAGTTGAGGTTTATTCCCAGTCGTATCCGTACCCAATATCCTCCACTGACCCTGTCCATCTTTAGAAATCTCGTATGCAGTGCCGCCTCTTCGCGACTGGTCTTCGTTTGATGTTTGCACATACACCACCAAACTATCACCAAAACCTAATCTATCCTGAAGCAGATTAGCACCATCCAGCTCAGTCATATGTTGGCGCTCAATCAACCCATCAGTCGCCACCAGCACATCTTCGGCTACCGCATCAAACTTGGCGTTAGCAATCCCCACCGCCGTCTTGCCCATATTATCTCGAACAAGCTCAAGCACGATGTCGTTCCCAACTCGATACCGATCGCGCGACACAACCTGACCATTCAATGCCTGCTCATAGCTAGATCTGTCTAGCTTTTTATCATCCAGCAACTTTTGTAGTACGGTGGCACGCTCAGCAGTGGTACCATCACGCGACAACTGCGCTACCGCTGTTAGAACCTCATTCATCTTCGTTTGCTGAGCAGGTGTACTTTGCTTTTTAGCCAGTACTTTAATAACATCATCGGTTAGCTCAGCCACGCCTTGGGCTTCCTCTGGCCGCATTGTCACTTCGCCAGTTGGCTTTTCCGACTGCCCCCAACGCCCGTTAAACTGCCCGGCCATTCGTTCATTTATCTCATCAGACAAGGACAGCGTCCCGGCAAGTCCGGGATTGCGCCGATTAATAGTGTCCACAAGGTTCTGCCGACTTCGCTCTAGCTCTTCCTTAATCAGCGCAGCTTGACCCCGCGCCCCAAGCCGCCTGCCATCTGGCTTATTGGACTGAATCTCAGCCTCTTTAGCTCGCCGCTCTTCCAAGTAGTTGTCTAAATTACCATGCTTAACTAAATGAGACCTCGGCCTATCCACGCTCAGCACACCCTGCTTTTCCTCACTGGTTAAATGCTTCCACAAAATCCCCATCTCAAATACCAGCGCAGCCTGGGCGACCTCAACCGCTTCAATATAAGCCGCTTCGGATTCTCTTTGCTGGGCTTCATACTGAGCCACATCCAGTCTTTCGGCCATACGCGGCTCCTCACTTACCGAAACGCCAGCTCGACTCAACTCGTTTATCATCCCCATCATAACGCTAATCAAATTAGCTTGCGGCGGGTTGGAGCGGTTCATTTCATCATCTAATAACTGCCAAAATTTCTCTGGATCCTCATCTCGATCCGTGGCCTGTTTCAATGCTTTAAGTAGCCCTGTATCTAATTGATGCAGTTCTGCTCGACGCAACATAGTCTTTAATTGCGACCCAATCACCCTCCGTCGAAAATCCACATCATTCCATTGCTCGTCAGGCATTCTAACTTCCGTATTGCCCCTCAAATAGGTCCGGAAGTCCTCTGGAGTTAACGCTGGAGGAGCTGTCGGTGATGGAGTCGCAGAAGCTGGCGGAGTAGGTGTGGCAGGCGGCGTCTCTGCTAAAATCTCTCTTAATTGAGCCTGAAATGCATTCCAACTTCTTTCGCCATTGCGCTGCTGGAACTCAATAAGCGCGCGGATAAGCAGTTCAGACAGTTCTGCACCAGATAATTTGTTGAGATGCGCCTGGACATCCGCACTAACGTTATTTCGCATAAACTCAGTTAGTGCACTCAAAATCTCATTACCTAAGGGTAGGTACGATGGCAAATCGTCTTTCCGCACACGTGCACCCATATAACACGTCATTAACTCACTGAATGCCTGTGACGAATCGGTAGGTATATTCTCTAACTTTCTTCTAATCGTCTGCTCAGCTAAACTGGCAGGCTGAGCCAATATTGTTTCTAAAAGCGGTCGGGCTAATAACCCCTCACTGGCCGAGCGTAGCATAATAGATACCATTACCTCATAATCGCTACCGCTTAAATCAATTCCCTTAACAGCCTCAGCAGCCTGCTCGGGAGTTTTCCCCATTCTCAACAGTAGATCAATCAACACCTGTCGACGAGCCGCGGCCTCCCTCTCGGATTCTTGGGTATTGACTTCATCTTCACGGGCTCGAGGCTCAGCATCAGGCTGGGGACCTGTCGCGTTTTCTCGCATAAAGGCAGACACTACGCTCAGCGCTTCTTCATACCGTTGAGCTAAAATCTGCCAAACGCGAGCATCCGGTTGTCCAGTGGCACGCTTAATGTCATCAAATTTCGACGCTAGCTCAACCTCAACCGACAAAGCATGCTGCGACCAAGCTTCCTCAATCCAAACCATGTGCCTTGCCGCTGTCGCGTCCTTATCGCGCAGCATTTTAAGTTCTGTCATGGTTAACTTGAGCACTTCTCGACGCAGATCAGCCAAAACCGTCTCGGCCCTTTGCCGATATTCCTCGGCCTCATTTGGCTCAGACGCCTCATTCTGTTGCCCATATTTCCGAGCTATAGGTAGCAATCGTTGTAGCTCAGCCTCGAATTCTTCAGCGACGTCGACCACAGTCGCTCGACCAGCTCTAAGCAAAAGTTGTTTTCGCACAAACTCATCTTGGTGGCCTGGCCCAAACTGCCCCTTATATGTCTTAATCAGCAGAATGTCGGAATCGGGCACTCCATCATGTTTCATTTGCTCAAACAAATCGTCATCAAAATTCTTTACCAAAGCAGCCAACTCATAGGCATAATTTTCCGCCCGATTGCTGCTTCGCTCCGTACGCCGACCCTTTTCTCGTTGCGCTTCTAATATCTCATTGAACTCATCTAATTCTGTCGCAAAGCTATTATCCTCAGCCAATTGCTCCCACACAGACAGCTCATCAACCGGATCCACACCCTTAGCTACCAATGCCTCCTTAGTAAGCTCATACTCACTCAAAATAAATTCATTTATGGATCCAGTGGCTTTTATATTCCTCAAGACATCAATAGACCCCTGACTCACTCCGCCTGCCTGCAATAACTTAAAATCGCTTTCACTTAGCCCTTTAGCAAAATCATAATAGGGGGTAAGCATCTCTCGCACTATCCCCCTCTGGCGCGGAAGCTCATCACCCTCTGCGGCTGTGCTCTCAGCAGGATATCGCTCAACCAGCGCTGTCATAGTCTCAATCTGAGTGAGGAGTAATGCCATAGCTGCAGCTGAATCCTGTCCCAACTCAGCCTGTCGCTTCAAACTCTTCTGAATAAAACCTTCTGGTGTATCTTCTTTTAAGCTCTTGTATAAATTTCTCACTCTGGTAATTACAACGCGCGACTCACCTCCGGCTACCATACGATCAAACAATGTATCGCCGCCCGCTTCAACAGCGTCAAGAAAAGCCTGGCCCATATCTATGGCCGCTTGCTCATTCGTCTCTGCCTTAGGCTCTTTTTCAGCGGCTGACTCATTCTGACTAGCAGCGTCAGACTTTGTAGTTCGACCCAGTTCACGTTCGATCTTTTTAATCCATTCCGGGAAAGGACTTACTTCGCTTAATAAGTGGGCCCACACCGCATCAGCAGTAGCCGCTTTGCCCAGATTATTTTTGCTCTGAGAAAATTCAGAAGCGATAAACGCATCAACCGAAGTAAATTCCCCCATAGTACGAAAGTTGGCAGCAGCGGCCTGGTCTATTGAACCATTATTTACCAACGTCTGAATATCCGACTCGCTCAGTGTGGTAATAAAATCATATGCGCTCCGAAGTACGGCACGAGCCTCTGCCGCAACCGGGGGCTCAGTCTCATCCGACGTGCGACCCTCACCAGTTATAAAAGCATCCATCAAATCTGTAAGCCTAGATAACTCTGTCGCAACCGTCTGTCGGTTTACTGGTCCAGCCTCAGCCTGCCGCTTGATAAACGTATCAACTGAACCATCCTCAGCCGCCCACTTCTTATATTTATTAATTGCCATAACATCTTCGGACGACAATGTTTCGAGCAGCTGCTGCCACGCAGGCCCATAAATATTCAACATACTATGCTGAAAATCTACAATAATGTCCCTATATTGTTCCTCGGTCAGCCCAGTCTCGGCTTCGGGTTGCGCAGCTTCATCGGACGCCGTCTGGTCAGCTTTCACACGCTCTTGATCTGCTTCGTTAGTTGGCCCAGCTTCGGCCTGAGCTTCAAAACCCCCCTGATCACTGCCCGTATCCGCTGCTGTTGTCTCTTGAGATTCATCTGCCGCCTGAGATCCTTCGGCACCACCCGCCGACTTGAAAGATGGTCGACGCCATCTTTGCTTAAATTTAAAGCCTTCACCAGATCCAGATTCTACAGACATAGTAGTATTACAGTACCCTAGCACTGCATAATCAGTCAAGCAAGCAAAATCATGATTGTGGAGGCGACTAGACCCACTCATCTATAAGCTAGCGCTTAATTCAATGCTTCGTTATTCGCCTATTCGTTATTCGCATAACTACTCACTACTCACCACTCACCAATCTGGTTATTAGTTATTAGTTACTTTCCGCCAGAGGCGGACAGGAGTTACTTGGCTAGTTTGGTTAGCTCGATTATTCGGTGCTTCGTTATTCGAAAAAAATTTACCCCAATCAAATCGAGGCTTACAGTAGAAAAATCTACTTGCCTACGCCCGACTCCCGACTTGCCTACTCTCATAACTTGTACTTCTATTCCAATTCCAATATTAATACGCATACGCCCACCGCATCCTGTATACTAAGCACATGTCATCACCCAAGCGTCTCGCCGCCAACCTCATCCTTACCTATCTCCGCTTCTGGGCGCATACCGCCTTAGCTATTCATCGCCCCTATCTTATCGGCATTGCCGGCTCTACCGGCAAAACCTCCACCAAACACATTCTCTATGCCATGCTCAAAGACCAGTCGCGAGTCGGCTACACCTATGGCAACTCCGAAACCGGCGTACCGCTAGGCTTGCTCGGCATCAATATTGGCAACAGCGGCCCACTCAACTGGCTACTCACTCTTTTACAAGCTCCGTTCAAAATTTTCCACCTCAGAAAGTTCGACCACTTCATTGTCGAGATGGGTACTGACGAGCCCTTCCCGCCCAAAAACATGGACTACTTATTAACCATCCTCCAGCCCGACCTGGCCATCCATCTCAACGCCCAACCTGTTCATACCCAACAATTTGCCGCTATATTGACCAACGAGCAGCGCCAACTCCCCGCCGATCAGCAGCAGCATCACATTGTCCACGCCATCGGCTTTGAAGACGCCAAAATCATCACCAAAACCCAAGCCGATCCAGCCATTGTTAATGGGGATGACCCAGTCTTAACTGACATCTACCTCCCGTTTATGGCCGAACAAGCCGATCGCGACGTCCAAATTTTTGGCCAAAACGACCACGACAACATAAATTACACCGATTGCACCATCTCCGCCGATGGCACTAGCTTTGGCTTCCAGGCCAACGATCAATCCATCACTGTCGAACTGCCCGGCTATGTCTTACCCCAGCATTATCAACAATCCATCGCTGCGGCTTTACTGACTACTCTCCACCTTAAGCTAGACATTAGCAAAACGTTAAGTAGCCTCAAAACTCACCTAGAATTACCTCATGGCCGATCCAGTGTTTTTCCCGGTATTAAAAATACCGCCCTCATCGATTCCACCTATAACGCCTCCACCGCATCCATCCTTGACATGCTAGAACTTCTCAGCGTTCTCAAACAGCAAACCAACCGTCCTGTCGTCATCGTCCTAGGCGATATGCGCGAACTCGGCGACCAAGCCCCTACCGAACACACCAAGGTCATGCAGGCTGTGGCACCTGTTGCCGATCAGCTCTTTCTAGTCGGTCCACTCACCAAACAATACATCATGGATCCACTGACCGCAGCCGAAACTAAACCAGCCGTCATGCATTGGTTCGAAACGTCCGTCCAGGCCGGCCAATTCCTCAAAGACAACTTACCTGACAACGCCCTAGTGCTATTCAAAGGCTCTCAAAACACCATCTTCCTGGAAGAAGCCATCAAACAACTCCTAACCAATCCCGCCGACGCCACCAAACTCTGCCGCCAAGAGTCTCATTGGCTCAAGCGCAAACAAGCCTTTTTCGCGGGAGTGAAAAAGTAGTTTGCGGTTTACAGTTTGCGGTTTGCGGTTTTGCGGTTTTGGGCAAAAGCATAGTTTGACCTCTGTGATATTATGGCGGCATGAGCTCGTACAGTGACTTATTAGTCTGGCAAAAGTCAATTGATCTTTGCGTATCCATCTATAAAATTACGGAAAACTTCCCCAAATCCGAACAATTTGGCATTACTAGCCAGCTCCGCCGTGCTGCAACTTCTATACCTTCTAATATTGCCGAAGGGCAAAAACGCGGCCACAACAATGAATTTATCCAATTTTGTCGCATTGCTTACGGTTCTGCAGCCGAACTAGACACTCAATTACTTTTATGCCAACGTTTAGATTACCTCAATCTGATAGAATATGAAGCGGTCAAAGCCGAACTCAAATCGGTCAGCAAAATGCTAAACCGGCTCATCCAATCCTTAGACGCCAAATCAAAAACCTAGCCCAACATAACTGCAAACCGTAAACAGCAAACCGTAAACCAACATGATCTCCGTTAAACATCTTTCTTTCAACTACAATACCCGTCAAATTCTCAACGACACCGGTTTTATGATTCCGGATGGAGCTAAAGTTGCGTTGGTCGGGCCTAACGGCGCCGGCAAATCAACACTTTTAGGCATTCTATCGGGTGAACATGATCCAGATATTGGTACCATCGATATCATTGGATCCATCGGCATTGTGCCGCAGGAAGTTTCTTTCGACCCACACTTGGAATCGGCAACGTCAATTCGTGACTATATTGATCCCAACTCTAAAAAGCGTGACGATGAATTACTGCGCCTTATGGCGGGAATGGAACTGGAACGCCTAGATCTAGATGCCCTACCAGCCGACTTATCTGGCGGCCAAAAAACCAAATTAGCCTTTATTCGTAACTTGGTAGCTGAACCGGATATTCTACTACTCGACGAACCTACTAACTTCCTGGACGTCTCGGGGAAGCGTTGGGTCATGCAATTTCTATCTAAATATCCTAAAACGCTGATTGTCGTCTCCCACGACATCGCCTTGCTCGATCAGGCTATTACCAAAACTCTCGTCGTTAACACCCATACCAAAAAAATCGATGAGTATACCGGCAATTATTCACAATACAAAAAGCTGCATAAAGAGCGCGAAGAGTTACTCAAACGCCAGCGCAATAACCAACTCAAAGAAATCACTCGCATGAAAAAAGGCTTAGCCAAAATACAAGGTGCCCAATCGGAAAAGGCTGTCCGAGCTAAAATGAACTTGCAACACCGCATCGAACGCGCCCAAGCCAATTTGCCCGAATTGCCGCCGGAATTAAAAGGCATGCGCTTTAAACTACCCGATCCATCCAATGTCGGTCGCATCGCCCTACAAGTTAAAAATATTTCAAAATCCTTTGGCGACACCCTGGTCAACGACAACATCAGTTTTATGATCGAACGGGAGCAAAAAGTTGCCCTGGTCGGTAAAAACGGGGCCGGAAAATCCACCCTCATCAAAATGCTGGTCGGCGAATTGGAGCCAGATTCCGGCTCAATCGAACGCCATGAATTACTGGATATCGGCTATTACACTCAGGAGCACGAGGTATTTGATCTGTCCAAAACTCTGGTTGAAACAGTGGTCGAACAAGTTCCAGATTTCGGTGATGGCCAAGCCCGCGCATTACTCGGCCGCTACTTATTTAGCGGTGACAAAGCCTATCAAAAAGTCGGCACTTTATCCGGTGGCGAAAAAACTCGCCTATCCATCGCTTTGCTCACCATCAAAGGCCACAACCTACTCATTCTAGACGAGCCCACCACCTACCTGGATGTGTTATCTCAAAGAATCATCCTTGAAGTTCTCAAGGACTACAAAGGCGCCATGCTCCTGGTCAGCCATACCGAAGAATTCGTCAAAGAATTAGAACCAGACCGTGGTCTTATTCTCCCCGAAGGCACCTTCGACTTCTGGAGGCCAGAAATGTTGGATAGAGTAACGCAGGTATAGGATAGTTCAAAGTGGAGAGCGTAAAGGGCAAAGCCACAGCGCAAAACCCAAAAGTTAAGCTAACCTTTAAGCTCTAAACTGTGGTTTTGCACTCTCAACTCTACACTCTCCGCTTCAAGAGACCATAATTAGTTAAAAAGTTTTCTAAGATCCACCTCTGTCTGTGCCGCATCGCTCGTATACACAAACACCTGCTGCACACTGCTAATTCCGCGCACTTCTACGCGCAATCCTCCCGTAATCGGTAAAAATTTTAGCCGCAGTTGCCCCGACCGCAAACCCGGCTTAATTACCCCTAAGACAATTTTTGTCACTTCTGGAAATGTAACTGCCACCTTAACCACCCGCTCCGCCTCTTCAGTCGCCGTCGAATGCGCGGAAGTTACCTTACCGCCAGCCACATGCCGCATTACTCCTTAATCCTACCCGTCATCCCAGCACTTCCCTCACGCTCTCGTCGCATCTTTACCCTATGATCCACTAGCTCCTTAAGCCGATCTAGTTCATCATCGGACAGCTCCTCGGCATCCATCAAATTATCCTGCGCGCCCTTAGTCGCTTTGATCAACATATCCAGCTTAAGATGCTGTGCTTTCGCATCCCGGTTTTGCGTATTTTGAATCAAAAAAACCATCAAAAAAGTCACAATAGTCGTGCCAGTATTAATAACTAACTGCCACGTATCGCTATAGCCAAACACTGGCCCGCTCACCGCCCACATTACAATCACCGCCACAGCCACCATAAATGCCCACGACGTCCCCATAGCATGTGACGTTTTATTAGACACCTTCCGGAATACATCTTGCATACAACTACAATATGCCACCCTCAGCCCTAAATGCAATAGTCAGCCCAACTCTCCCCACTGCGTAATCACCGCGCTTGCCCCACCGGACCGCCGAGCTAGACCCAAGCGAAACAGCCAAAATTCTCATATTCAGCCACCTTGCGTGCTCGCACCTATTCCACCTCCACTAACATCAAAGCAAAAAGGTTAGCTTACAGAAGTGTAGACAAAAAGAACCCATCAAGACACCTCAAGCGCAGAGTAAAACAAAAAAATGGCGCCCCAAAGTCTTGAGGCGCCTAAACACAATGTTTGGCTGCGCAAAAAAATCTAGCTGCTCATCATTTTGCAGCGCTCATCTTCGATATCTTCGCAGCCAGGGCAAGCCCAAAAGCCAGACCCGTAACCACCAATCAATACTTTGTCTCGCTCACACCGATCGCACCGCTTTCGCTCGGTAAACGGCGCTCCTCCGCCTACTAGGCGCTTCGGCATAGAATAATACCAAACCTCCCCCGTAACTGGATCCGTGCCCCGTCGAACAACCTGACCTGGCGTTGCAGGTAACGGTGTTCTAGATTCCACCAAATCGATCCCAATCAGAACAGACACGAATGCCCCTCCTTAAAACAAGTCACTACTCCAATCAGCAATGACCGCATCAGTATATCACACCAACGCACCCATCTCCCCCGTCCCCGCCCACCAGTCACACCCCACTACAGACAAGCCCAACCGCTTCCCAGACCTTCCAAGTCCGTATCTCAGAGGACCTAGCTTGCCCTACTCAATCCGTCGAGCTGGAAACATCGACAGCCTAGTCAGATCTGCCAGACGATTAGTCGCTAAACGTCCGTACGCATACATGTACGTACACATGTACGTACATACCCTATGCATCTCCGTAAACAGCTCAAAGCATCAGACGACTGCTATAATGGCCTTATGAGCAAAATAAAAGTCGCCGTATTATTTGGCGGACAATCAGCCGAGCATGAAGTCTCTATCCAATCTGCCCGCAATGTCCTCCAAGCCTTGGACGCCGATAAATATGAGGTTATTCCTATCGCTATAAGCAAAGCTGGACAATGGCTTTCGCCCGGGCGCTCAGCCGCATTGCTTAACAGCACGATTACGCCCCCTTCTGTCACACAAGATGACTATTTACCAGAAACAATCCTCAACGCTATTCATTCCACCAACATCGCAGATCGTCCAATCGTAGACGTCGTTTTTCCTATTCTTCACGGTCCGTTTGGCGAAGACGGCACTATGCAAGGCCTGCTCAAACTAGCCCACATCCCCTTTGTTGGCGCCAGCGTTCTTGGCTCGGCCGTAAGTATGGATAAAGATGTCGCCAAGCGCCTACTGCGCGACGCTGGCTTTAACATCGCCCCATTTATAGTTATCCAAAATTGGAGCGCCAATCAAGTAAACAGCATCATCAAACAACTCAACCTACCGCTATTTGTCAAACCTGCCAACCTTGGCTCATCAGTTGGCATAACTAAGGTTCATCAGGCTCAAGACCTAGACGCAGCCATCAAAATCGCCCTACAATATGACCGCAAAGTTATCATTGAATCAGAAATTAAAGGTCGAGAAATAGAAGTAGCTGTTTTGGGCAATGACCGTCCGCAAGCCTCCATCCCCGGCGAGATTATCCCTCAACACGACTTCTATTCTTACGAGGCTAAATACTTAGACGAAAACGGCGCCCTACTCCAAATACCTGCCGACTTGCCTGGCAATATAGTCACCCAACTACAAGACCAAGCCATCAAAGCCTTCCAAACCCTGTGCTGCCAAGGCTTGGCTAGAGTCGACTTCTTCTTTGACCAAAATAATCAGATTTACATTAATGAAATCAACACCATCCCGGGCTTTACCAATATCAGCATGTATCCCAGACTCTGGCAAGCATCTGGTTTATCCTACACCCAACTCATCGACAAGCTCATCCAACTAGCCATTGATCGTTTCAATCAGGAACAAAAGCTAACCACAACTCAATCACCATCCACCTAGTCAACCAGCCCGTACCCAACAATACCAAATGTCTCCGTATCGGCAAAAATAATCATATTATTTGGCACGGCCATAGTCTTAGTCGTAAAGTCAATCATATACACTTCTTTGCCCGCATAGGCCGTATCTTCCACCCGAATAATCTTCTGCCCATCAGAAATTATCCCACCCTCGTGCAACACAATCTTCGACAATTGCCCATCCGCCCACGTCCCTTTAATGTTCTCCACCTGCTCCATCGGCAACTGCTCTAAAACAGCTTGCCTGACATCTTTTTTATCCGCCAATTCAACTTTAGAGGTGTTCGGACTAGCCACTACTGCATCTTCCGGCCAGTTCATATACAAAACCACCCCACCCACCAAACAAACCACACCCATAGCCAGCACCAACCCAACCTGGATAAGATTTTTAGATAAATACCTACTAATTGCCACTAATACTCCTAACGTAATTACAAAAAGTATACCAAGCCCCACCCACCCCTACAACAGTCTAATAGAACATCTAATCGAAGAGTTGCTTCATTCATGCCATAAAGGGCTACGAGCTATTCTGGTGACGCCAAGTGAGCTGAATATTTATCCAGAACGTTAAATTAGACCATCAAAAGGTTAAACTCATTTCTAAACTCCAATTCTCGTCATAGCGAGCGAAGCGCGACAATCTAGTTCAACCAACCCTCTAGAGAAGATTGCATCGTTGCCTTGGCTCCCCTCAATGGCGAGTGAAGAAGTCTAGCTTTGAAATAGGTTCCATTGTTTTTTACAGCCTTATCTCAATTTGCAAACCCAGCGACCAAAGTTGCGGTTAACCTCATCTGACATCATCAAAATAGCCCGTCACCACAAGGGCAACGGGCTATTTTGGTGACGCCTAGGGGATTCGAACCCCTGATTTTCGCCGTGAGAGGGCGATGTCCTGGACCACTAGACGAAGGCGCCAAAGATTGCAAATCGTAAATCGCTTGTCGCAAATCGATAATTGACCCCGACTTACGCTCTACAACAAACTGCTGACATTCTATGTCAGCAAGCCGCCGTATTGTATCATCTGAGGCCCAAGCGTGGCAACAAATAAACCATTCTGAGTAAAAGGTTGACAAGCAATCATTAATAGGTTTATAGTCCTATTATAACTTTACATACCAATAAGGAGGTATATATGGATCAAGTAGTTGAACGCCAAACTGTTGAACAAGACCAAATCGGCGACCAAATCGAAACCACTCGCAGCACTACTGTGGAAGACCCGATCCACCGCCGCAGCATTAATAAAGGCATTCAAGTAGTCTACTACCTAGCTGGGATACTTGAAGTCCTCTTAGCGCTCCGCTTTGTCCTCCAGCTCCTGGGCGCCTCCCCAGCCAGCTCCTTTACCAACTTTATCTACCAACTCACCGAACCACTCGTCGCCCCGTTCTACGGCGTCTTCCAAACCACACTCAACTACGGCACCGCCCGCTTTGACCTGGAGACTCTGCTGGCCATGGTCATTTACGCTCTCATCGCTTGGGGTATTGCCAACCTTATTCGCTTGGCTAAGTAACGGAACTTACACATCGACAACACGCCTAATCGTCTGTTCGTTTGTTTCCGCCAGAGGCGGACAGGCTATGCTTTGTTATTGATCTAAGAGGCAGCAAGATGGCAAGACAGCTAGGCGGCCAGTCTTTGCTAGTTCGCTCCCGTAACCCGTAATTCACACCTTGCCCTCAATCCGTGTCATGCTCGACCCGACCCCGATTTAATCGGGGTTTGCGGTTTGCGGTTTACCCCGATTAAATCGGGGTTTACGATTAGCGATTAGCGATTAGCGATTAGCGATTAGCGATTAGCGATTAGCGATTAGAGGGATGTTAGCACGGGGCAGTACTGGCCAACTTGCCTACACCCGACTTGCAAACTTGCCGACTTGCCTACTCGTGTACGTACATATGTACGTACACGTCTCCTCATGCTTGCCTCATTGAGACACTCAGTGGTATACTCAGCCACATCAGAGACAAAAAGGAGAGTCCCATGCGACCTGCCAGTAGATTGGACCAGATCGACGTCAGTAGTAACGATATTCTAGGGTACTTGCGCGACCAGGACCCAAACAGTGTCGCCCGCCTAGAAGGAGGTTTTACTGCAGAAGCAATCAAGGCTATCTTCAAACTAGAAGATGTCCTGATCCACCCAAGCAATCGGTTTGCTAACATTTCCGTTATCGAAACAAATCAAGCTGGGAGCTATGTCAAAAATGAAGCAGACCTACCACTTTCACCAGCAATTCGACTATTCCGGGACTACGAGGCGGAGCTTCCCGACCTAACCGCCAGTCAAGCAATCTGTTGGATAGTTAGGCACGCCGATTTCCTCAATCAAAACAGGTGAGGCGGGACCATGAGAAAATTGCTCGAAGATATCAAACGACGGCTCAAAGAGCTGCGCAAACGGCTCAAGGCCAGCGGCAACCTAAAAACGACCTAACAGTCACCGAAAGGCATAACCGTGATCAAGATAGTAGCATGGATCAAGAGCCTCACGACCCATCGACGCAGCAAGAATGGTAAAACGTTCCCCATCAACGGGCAACGATTTACCCTTAATACCGAACACACACAGCTTATCTGTGTCGACCGACCAAAGCATTCGGCTCCGTCGATACCATCAACAACATTCAACCCTGATTATGACATGCGCCAGACCACCCACGGCGCATCCATGAACAATCTCTAACATCGCGCGGGCCTGACAACTGACTGCCAGACCCGCCTCTTTTCCCAAATTCAATTTCCTACTTTCTATTTTCTAACCCCTAGCCTTCACTGTCCTCATTGTCAACCATACAAATCCAACCCACACCGGCGTTGCCCAAATCGCCACCGATAAAGATTCGCCCGGTATAATATTTCCCGATGCGCTGGTCGACTGGAACATAAAGCGCAAGAGCGTACTCAAAGCCGTCGGCAAAGCGATCAAAGCAATTAAGCTATACACCACCAATTGCATCATCACATAGGCCTTGTACAAGAAAGAACTCTGCCTCGCCTTGGCCGGCTCCATTCTCATCCAACCCAATACATGCACCACCAGGAATAACAAGCCCACCACTAGCGTGCTAATGCCGGTGAATAAATCGTCTTGATACTGACTCTCAATCTGCTCAGCCTGTTGTTTTTGGTACTCCAGATCCAATTCTTGCTGATCCTTCTGCTGTTCTTCAGTCAGACTACTATTCTTATCAACGGCAGGCTCCATGACGGGCCGATCGCTGGCATAATTGTAGTAACTAAAATCCCGACCATACACGTCCGATAACACCGCTTTAGTAATGCCAGACAGCCCTACCAGCACCGCCAGTAAGCTCAGCATAGCTACCAGATAAAAATAGGCCGAAAAAACCATCCGAAAATCAAATTCTTTTTTGTCTTTAACAAAGTACAGCACCACCAACCCAATAATTGTAAACACCGCTAAAAAAACTGATAAGGCTATAAAACCACCAAACATACATACTCCTTCCAACGTATATACACGTATATACGATAAAATTATTCGGCTAATCCCGTAATTTCTTGCGCCGTAATTCCTTTAATAATCTTCTGATTAGTCAAATGGCTCTTACGCAACAGCCCTTTTTGGGCGCCAATATGACTAATCACGCTTTCAGCATTTGTAATAGCAAACGATAACGCCTTGTCCACGCCCCATCCCAACACGCTCGCCGCTACAAAGCCCGATCCGAATGAATCGCCAGCTCCAGTTGCGTCCGCTACCGCAATATCTCGACCCGGTAAATACTCCACATGGCTACCATCAAAAGCCATCGCCCCCTCTGCCCCATTGGTAACTACCACAACTCCCTCCTCTACCAAGTGTAACAGAGCCTCCAGCACCTCCTCCATAGTTCCTCGCGGAATACTGGTTAACTTCGCCGCTTCTTCTCTATTTAACAACAACACATCCGCTTGGCTCAGCAACGGACCCAACTGTTTCATACCCAAAGCCAACTCTAAAGAGCCAGGATTCCAGGCCACCTTAACCCCATGCACCCGGCAGACCGCCATAATGTGTCGCAGCACTGACAGTTTGCCGCCAATCGAAGTTAAATAAATCCAATCGGTTCGTCGCAACAACGACTCACTAACATCATCCACCTTAAAATCGCCCGCCGCACCGCGCCTCACTAACACTGTCCGGTTGCCATCTGGCGACAAAATTAACACCGACTGTCCAGTCATCTCATTATCTTCCGCCCGCAAGAAGCGCGTTTCTACCCCTTCTTCGTCCAAAACCTCCTTAATCATCCGACCGGCAAAGTCTTGCCCCATTCGACTCACAACTCCCGCCTGCAAACCCAGCCGACTAAAAGCAACCGAACTATTGGCCGCCCCACCACCAACCTCAAATTGCATTGTCTCAACATCCAGCTTAGCGCCCAATGGCAGTGCTAAAGCCTGCCCCGACTCAGCTGTATCCGACTCAATCAGTTCCACCTGCGGCGCCTTAATAAAAGTATCCTGCACCACCGAACCAATCGACAAGATATCAAACCGCTGCATTAATTTCCCGCTTTCCCATCTGTCGGCACCTGCCAAATAGCCCGACGCAGGGCTTGCGCAGTAGCCAAAGGATCTGGTGACTGCCACACTCGACGGCCAACCGCCAAGCCAACACCTCCGGCTTGGAGCACGCCAGTGGCCAAAGCCACACTATCTTCAAGGTCCTTATACACTCCGCCAGGCGACAGCACTTTACACCTACCAGCCGACTCAACTACCCAGGTATAATCCGCCACATTACCACCATATGGCAATTGGACATAATCGGCTCCCAACTCCATAGCAATTCGGCCGGCATACGCCAGCAAGTCCCGATGAACTTTCAACTTAGCCCCTTTAAAGCTCATCCAGGCCATCACCCGCACCTTATGCTCATGCGCATCCCGGACAACATCCGCCAGCTCCGCAATCATTTTATTTTCATAAGCCGATCCCAAATAAACACTAAAGCCAACTACCTTGGCGCCCAATTCCACCGCCTCCTCGACCGTACAGATCATAGGAGCGTACGGGTTAGCGTCTCCGCTCAAACTAGTCCGGCCATTTAGTTTAATAATCATCGGCACAGTATAAGTACCAGCCTGATAATAAGCTGCTGCCACCCCTTTCTGTAAAATTACTCCAGTAAACGGACCATGCTCAGCAATATCTAAAACGTAACTAGGGTCTACCGTAGCATCATTAAACTCCACCGGACCATGTTCCACTCCTTGGTCATACGCCAAAAGCAGCACACGGTTATCTTGTTCAATTGGGGAGTCTCCACTTAAAAAACGAGCGGGTCTAGCCATATCCTTACATCCAATTTTCTATTTTCTATTTTCTATTTTCTATTTTCTATTTTCTATTTTCTATTTTCTATTTTC
>CAZHWT010000008.1:0-11798 GCA_964536215.1 uncultured Candidatus Saccharibacteria bacterium | reverse complement strand
ATTTTCTATTTTCTATTTTCTATTTTCTATTTTCTATTTTCTATTTTCTATTTTCTAAGAACAGTATACGCAACCCACCCGACAACATACAACCATGGTCGCATCTACTAAATAGGACATAGTCGAATTTGACACGGCCAATTTGTCGTAGTAGCATAGCAACACAATAGCCGCTATTTTAATCCTGGTCTCGCCCGCCCGAGGCCAGGACTTAAGATAACGGCTATTTGCAATTCTGCTCAAACACTCAGACCAAACTACTCACTCACCGCTATAATGGCGCCTACTTGTTTTGGAGCTAAGCCAAAAAACCAATCTCCAGCGCGCAAAAAGGTCAACTGATATGCCTGATCAGGCTGCAACACGACAGATCCAAACCCGCCGCAAGACTGCCCATGCTGTTGCGGCTTAGACTCCAAGGTCACCGTTGTATCCATCTTATTTTCCCAGCGAACAGTTTGACCAACTTTCATGTCTTGTGGCTGCCAGTCACTATCAATCAGTATCACCACATCAGCCGGCACGCTGTCCAACGCCATTACGCCACAACTTTGAGCTGGTGTAGGCGTGGGCTTAGCTGTGTCTTCGGTTACAACCCGCTGTTGGGGCCAAAATCGCCAAGCCGACAAGCCGAGCAACAATACAATAATCACCCCGGCCACGCTTAACCACCCCTTCATTGATTACCACCGCCAATTGCTGCTTCCAACTCGGCCATTTTTTCCGCCGCGTCGCCCTGCTGCAAAAAAGACCCAACCGCTATCTGGGTTGCCCCAGCCGCTGCCACCAGCGGCGCTGTTTGTGCCGTCATTCCACCATCAACCTCTGTCCGACCCGCCCAAACACTTCGCAATTGTCGCACCTTATCTACCGTTGACGGCAAAAAAGAACTGCCATTAAAGCCCGGATTTACTCCCAACAACAACACTTGGTCAATATGTTCCAGGTACTGCTCTACAAATGACAGCGAAGTTTCTGGACGAACGGCCAAGCCAAACAAGCGACCACTCTGATGAACCGATTCCGCCATCCGCCTTACATCACCCTCAGCCTCAACATGTGTCACTATGACGGCCACTCGTTCATTCTGGAGCAACGTATCCACCCAACTCTCTGGACGCTTCACCATCAAATGGCACTCCAAACGCAACGTTGTCTCCAGTTGATTCAAATCGGTTGGTTCCGGTAGGCGATTAGGCACAAATTCGCCATCAGCAAAATCAATCTGTACCATTTCCACAATGTCTTCCCATCGTTTTAAACCGGCTGCAATTTCTTCCTTAGTTTGGCAAAGTATAGTAGGAACAATCGTCATTATGCCTCAGGAATCTGATCCGACCATCCGTTTCTCCAAATCAATAATTTGATCCAACCGCCGACTATGCCGACCACCTGCAAACTTAGCTTCCAACCAGGCCAAAGTGACGGGCAAGATCTGCTGCTCATCAAGATAGTCCACTCCAATAGCCAGCACATTAGCATCATCATGCTCGTGAGATTGAACAGTTTGATCCTTTGTAGTGGCCAAAACTGCCCGCACACCGGGGACTTTGTTAGCAGTAATCACCATGCCATGTCCACTACGACATAGGGCAATCCCACGAGAACCAGGCTGTTTCTGCACTGCCATAGCCACGGCCTCACCATAAGGTGGATAATCATCATTCATATCCAACTTCAGCGCTCCGCAATCTTCGACCGCATATCCATGCGACACTAACTGCTTTTTTAATTGTTCTTTAGCTGCAAACCCGCCATGATCGCTCCCAATAAACACCGTCATCTATCAACCTCCAATACTGCACTCAGTCGCTGTGGATCAAATCCAACCACGCTGATCGGCGACGCTTGGCCAAATTGCACAATAGTCACTGGTACCACCTGGTCCCCAACCACCTCCATAACTACCTTGGCCGCCTCAACCGACTCGTCCACCCTAGCTTCAGAGTAAACAATCCTATGCTCAACAAAAAAGTCCCGCAATTCATCGCAATAGGGACAGGTTGCCGAAGTATAAAGCGTAACAGTGGGTTTCATATCTACCATTGTATACACAAAGCCTAAGCCTGTACACACAGGCCTGCGAGTTCATGGTTTATGGTTCATGGTTCATGGTTCATGGTTCATGGTTCATGGAAGAAAGTTTATTCATTATGCGCAATGTCTACACACTACAAACCATGAAGTACCAACTAAAAACGCTTCGTAATCCACATCACTCCTATCTGCTATACTACACAAGCAATGCCCACTTCCGAAACCCGCCGCCGCTCCCTAACCAAAACTGTCACCTACCGTATCGCCATTATTGTCGCTGACATAGTCATCATCTTCATCATGACCCGCCGGCTCGACGTCACCATCGGAGTAACCGCACTAACCAACATAGCCAGCTCCATTTTGTACTATGGCCACGAACGTCTATGGAGTTTTATCAGTTGGGGGAACAGACAGTAACGAGCACAACACACATCTGCACACGCACGTCCATCACTAAAGTTCAATTTGTTTTAGCGTCTCTAGCGCCAATAAAGCACACTTCATTCTGGCTGGCCGAATCTCAATCTTTAGCCAGCCCAAAACATCATCTTTATTCAATTTCGATACTTCATCTACCGTCAGTCCAATCAATTTCTCCGCCAAAATATCTGCTGCAGCCTGGCTAATAGCACAACCTTCACCTCGCCATGTCGCTGCCATAACCACCCCCTGCTCAAGCCGCAGCTGCAGGGAAAGTTCGTCGCCACACAACACATTGCGGTTAGCCGCCTGATGAGTCGCAGCAATCACCTGCTCATTAAACCTCGGCTGGCGATACCGATCAATCATAAACTGTTTATCAATATCTGTAGTCATAGTCCTATTAGTAAAATACCTATCCCATAAAAAGTGAGAGCCTCGCCGCAGTGGCGAGGCTCAATCTACCTGAGCGTAACATCCCAGCGGCCCAAAATGGTCCGCTTGATGCTACCAGCTCTGTGTAGCTTTTGAAGCATCGACGACGTCCCGTGCGGAAAACTGGCATTGCCCTGAAAGTGCGCCTCGATAGAACGAGCATACTTTGGGCCATGCTTGCGCAAATACTCCATCAGTAGGTACTCGGCATCGAAGTATTTTATCGCCTCATCGTCTTCGATCGGCAATGGGGCAGTTGGACTGTCACTACTCACAAGATCTCTCCTGATTGATTGACGTGGTCAAAACAACTTTTGACCGCTTGTAACATACTACAGGCTGTAGAATTTGTCAAAGCTATTTCCGGAATTGCAGCTGAACCATGTCTAGTCCCTCAATCAAAGCATCCACATCTGACGCATCATTATACATATAAAAACTAGCTCGACAAGTGGCCGACACGCCTAATAATTTTGTCAAAGGCTCAGCGCAATGATGTCCCGATCTAATAGCAATGCCCAACTCATCCACAGCGCTTGCCACGTCATGAGCGTGAATACCTTCCAAAGTAAAGGTCATAATCCCACTTCGCACCGCCGAATCGAGTGGGCCGAACAACTTCAAGCCGTCGACCTTCCCCATCTTCTCCAGCGCATAAGCAGTTAGCCGCTGCTCATGCTGCCAAACAGCATCCATGCCAATGGCCTGCAAATAGTCAATCGCCGCCCCTAGCCCAACCGCACCAGCTACATTCGGCGTTCCGGCCTCAAACTTCCACGGTGCATCGTGCCAGCTAGCCGACTCAAAGCTAACCTCTCGAATCATCTCACCGCCCACCAAAAACGGTTCCATCTTTTCTAGTAGTTCCTGCTTACCATACAGCACCCCAATTCCTGTCGGCCCTAACATTTTATGCCCCGAAAAAACTACAAAATCAGCGTCCAGCTCCCGAACATTCGTTGCCATGTGGGGCACAGACTGAGCGGCATCAAGCAGCACCACTACACCTTGGTCATGAGCCAATTCAATAACCTTCGCGCAGTCATTCACCGTCCCCAACACATTAGAGACCATGGCCAGGCTCACAATCTTTGTCTTCGCCGTCAACAGCGCCGGCAATTGCTCCATGTCCAACTGCCCAGAGGCAGTAATGGGTATAAAAGTAAGCCTAGCCCCACTCCTTGCCGCCAATCGTTGCCACGGCAGCAAATTTGCATGATGCTCCATCTCGGTCAGCAGAATCTCATCGTCCTTGCCGAGGCGAGACTCTCCCCAGCTCTGAGCTACCAAGTTAATAGCCTCTGTTGCATTCCGTACAAAAACAATCTCTTCCACCGATTCAGCCTTAATAAATGCCCGCACCTTTTCCCGGGCCGCTTCATACATAGCCGTGGCCTCTTCTGCTAGCCTGTAAACTCCTCGATGAATATTAGCATTATGCTGCTCATAATACATCGACACCGCTTCAACAACCTGCTGCGGCTTCTGCGTCGTTGCCGCATTGTCTAAGTAGGTCAACTGGTGATCACCAATCTGCCGCCGAAATATAGGAAAGTCTTTTTTAATCCATTGAGAGTCAACCATAGTATTCATCAAATATCTATTCACCACGCTCAGCCACCGGCAAGAGTAGGCGGTGAATTTCATCCAGACTTTTTACCACATGATCAGCACTGGTCTCAAAGGACAGTCCACCAGGAGCATACAAAATTGTCTCCATGGCTACCTGCCGACCCGCTCGCACATCGCTTTCAGAATCACCAACAATAAACATGCGCTGGTACGGCCCAAATTTACGCAAATGATGGTGGAGCAAGTCCTCTTTCATAGTCGCTGAATCACCCACCCACTGCAATGTTGTCGGTGCGTAACCATAGACTTGCGAAAAATACCCATCAATATTCTGTTTAGCCAAATATTTTTCAATCGTCCCCGCCATCGAACTAGAAGCCACAATCTGCTCCGCACCATGAGATTGGAGCTGTTGCAACAACGGCTCCACTTTAACACCCAGATCGTTTAAAACTCCATTAAAATCCCAAGCAATCAACAATGGTTTCATAACATATAAGACATCCGCTAGTATTTACACCGCACTACCAGTATAACGCATGATGGCTCATGGCTCATGGAAGAGCGCATACCGCAATTCAGTGGGGGGTGTACGCTTGCTCGTAACTCGACCTACGATATAGCAACTCGTAATCAGTCTTCTAGTACTGTTCCAGCAACGTCTTAAGCAAGCCAAATGGCTTAATTATCTGATAGGTCTTGGCATCATCAGCTTCACTTAGTGCTGCTCGTGGTACATTATACCCCTGCGGAATAAATATCCGGTCCCAGCCATAGCCATTATCTCCCTCCGGTTTTTGGCGATCGAGCCATCCAAACTCCCTTCCAACAACTCGAGCTGCTGACCGTCAAAAAAGCCAAACACGCATCGCGCCGTCGCCGACCTATCCCGGCCATTAACCAAAGCGCAAATATCTGCCTCCGACATCCGCTCTAGGAAAAACTTAAAAATGGACCTGGCAACCCATTTAGCCCAGCAAACTCTAGCGACACATCCTCCACTAGCACCGGAGTACCAATCCGCAAATAAGCTTGTCTCACCTTATGGCGGACAATCTCGCGTAAATCCAACGATTGAATCTCGTCCAAATCTAGCTTCTCATGAGCCACTGGAAAACCCAAGTACTTAGCCAAATAATCTGCTTTGGACTGATTCCCGGTAATAAAGGTAATAGGTTTCATAATAACTCCATCTAGTCGCTTGTACGCAAAGGCACGTTGCTGCCCGCAACTTCCAACAAGGCATGCACTATACTAACTACTCGTCCAAAAACCGCTCCGCATCCATTGCCGCCTTACAGCCAGAACCAGCCGCAGTAATGGCTTGCCGATACCGATGATCAAACACGTCGCCAGCCACAAACACGCCAGGAATCTTAGTGAGAGTTTCGTGCTCTGGCACCAAATACCCTTTAGCATCGCGCACTAATAACTCCTGATCAGCAAAAATCTCCGTATTGGGTTTATGACCAATCGCCACAAATACCCCAGATACCGCCAAATCGCTGCTCTCACCAGTCTTTACGTTTTTCAGCTTGACCCCTTCCACCGTATCCCCTCCAACAATATCTTCCACAATCGTATCAAAAATAATCGAAATTTTATCGTTAGCCTTGGCCTTATCCTGCATGGCCTTGCTGGCCCTAAACTGATCACGACGGTGAATAACTGTCACCTTGGAGGCAAACTTAGTCAAAAATGTCGCATCTTCCAGGGCTGTATCGCCGCCACCAATTACTGCAATTTCTTTGCCTCGGAAAAAGAAGCCGTCACAAGTGGCGCACGACGAAACCCCTTTGCCGCGTAGCCGACGCTCGCTCTCCAACCCCAGCCACATTGCCGACGCTCCGGTCGATAATATGACCGTCTTGGTTGTATATTCTCGGCCATCTGCTCGAATCTTTAACGGCTGGCCCGAAAAATCTACATCATCAACATTCACGTCGATAAACTCGGACCCAAACCTGGCCGCCTGATCTCGCATCCGCTTCATCAACTCAGGCCCCATAATACCTTCTGGGAATCCCGGGAAGTTCTCCACATCGCTCGTCAACATTAATTGACCACCCGGCTCAATTCCGCCAATAACTAGTGGTCGCAAATTAGCCCTAGCTGCGTAAATTGCAGCCGTCAAACCCGCTGGGCCAGATCCAATAATTATTACATCACGCAACTCTGTCATTTTTATTCCTCCGCATCCATACTATGTTAACTATACACGCTCCGTCTATAGCTTTCTAAAAAGTAACCGACCCTCGTTAAGTCAAACAAACCAAGCGCCAAATTCCCCATTTATACCGCCGCCTTCATGTATTATCCCTACCCCCAAATTCAAACAACAGAAATAATCACCACCGGTAGAATAAAACCTGTCAACCAGGCATTATAGTTTTATCGCAGCAGTGCAATAAAAACTCGTCAACAACAAGCACAAATAGACCTTATCATCCAAACGTATTGACTAACCTGTAGCCATTAATTTAGTCTATGCTTAGAATGTACAATGTAAAGGTGCATTTTAGTCAATTAGCAAAGTATTACAGAGATAATACAGCGATCATTAATTAATAAATTAGACTGTTGACAATACTTATTGCGCTACCTATACTTGTAGAAGTTAAGCAGAACATGGCTACTATTTACATACAACATAGTTAGCATATTAGACATCTGTAAGAGTATAACTTTTAATAGGTGAAACTATACTTAGTTTTCGAATCATAGAACACTTAAACTCACTTCATTTTGAAAGGAGGTGAATTAAATGAACAAATTCACAAAGCTCTCAACAGCAGTTGGTGCAGCCGGTTTATCGTTGGCCTTCTTCGCCACGACAACCGCTCTGGCTGACACCACTTCTGTGACCAACACTGGTAACAACGTTACTGTCAGCGGAGGTACTTCTAGCTCCAGCAGTGTCAACGTTGTTAACCAGAACAACTCTGTGACTTCGCAAGTTTCCAACTCTTCAGTAAATACTGGTGGTAACACTGCAAACCGCAATATTGGCGACGCAACTGTTAACACGGGCAACGCTGGAGTATCTAATACCATGGCTGCTAAAGGCAACGGTAATGCAACTTCTGTTAGCGGCATTGGCAACAGTTCCAACGACAGCGCATCCATCGTTAATACTGGTAACCATGTTAATTATAATGGAAGCAGCGGAGACACTACTTCAGTAAATGTCACCAATACTAACTCTGCTTTCGCCTCTCAAAAGGCCAATAGCTCGAGCAATACTGGTGGCAACACTGCCAACCGCAATATCGGCGACACTACCGTAGCTAGCGGCGATGCAGCTGTAGTTAATAATCTTGGTCTTCAGCTCAACACCAATCAGACTTCCATCCAAGGAGTCGGTGCAGCTAACGGTCAAGGTGACACCACCTCGTTGGTCAACACGGGTAACAATGTTAACTTGGGCGGCGGCCAAGGAGACTCTCTCTCCATAAATGCTCTCAACTTCAACAGTGCTTACCTGTCACAGCTGTCCAACTCATCAGTTAACACTGGTGGCAACACATCTAACCGCGGTATCGGTGACACCACCCTAGCTAGCGGTGATGCAGCTGTAACCAACGGCATGTCAGCTAACGCCAACGGTAATGCGACTGGCATCAACGGCATCAACCTCTCCAACAGCGGATCTGACGCCCTCGATGTCACCAATACCGGCAATCGTGTCAACGTGAATGGAACTGGCTCTTCAATGACTACTTCGGTCAATGTCGTCAATTCCAACTCACTGCGAGCTACGCAAGTATCCAACTCTGACGCCAACACTGGCGATAATACGGCTAACCGTAATATCGGCATGGAAGGCGCGGGCACCGGTATATTTAGCGGAAACGCAGCTTTAATGGCTGCCATGATGGCAAATGCAAATGCTAACTGGACTGGTATCGGCAGCGCTACTATGCCTGCTGGCTTCTGGTTCTAATTCTTGGTAGAACATTTGCACAACTAAGTTGAAAAAGAGGAGGACCCTGCCCAGGTTTCCTGACAGGTCCTCCCTTTTTCGCAAAATAGGTTAAAGGGATATGGTTCAAGGGAAAGACGGACAGCTTCACAACGAGCAGTCACTTTCCAAAAACTTAAACCTTACCCCTTCAACCTTACAGTCTTACATCGAAAGGGGGTGAATGATATGAGAAAACTATATTTCAGTCTTGCTGCAACCGTTTTAGGAGTATTCACGTATGTAGGGTTCACCTCCACGGTTCAAGCCGCTGACGTACCCAACTATGATCAGCTCTACCAACAGTCGCAGCAACAAGCAACTGATGAAGTAACAGCAAAGCTTGCCAACCAAACCCTGCCTGACGCAGATCAACTGCGTCAACAGGCCATGCAACAGGCAACCCAACCATCTTCATCGGACCAGCGCTCAAGTAATCAATCCGGTACCGACATTCCCGAAGACGCCATGGTGATCGTACTAAACACTGGAGACAATGTTGACCTTGACACATCAAACCAACAATCATCCAGCACGTCAGTTACCAATAATAACGACGCCACTATCAATCAAACCGTCAACGGTAGTGCCAACACCGGCGGCAACACCGCTAATCGCAATATATCTATTGGCGGCAATGCTGGAACTATTCAGACTGGCAGCGCCACTGTTAATGGTAGCGCTTCGGCAACTGCCAATAACAACACAACGGCTATCACAGGTAGTTGTCAGAATGTCGTTTCCAATGCCACTATCTACAACACTGGTAACAATCTGGATCACCAGACTAACACCAGTAACACCTGCACTACTACGGTAACTAACAACAACACAGCCGTCATCAATCAGGTGGTCAACGGCAATGCTACTACCGGGAACAATCAGGCTAACCGCAATATCGCTATTGGTGGCGGTTCGGCCGGACAAATTGTTACTGGCAATACTTCAGTTGGATCCATGGTAACTACCGACGCTAACCACAACCAAATCGTTATTGTCGGTGGGCAAAGTCGCAATGGTGGACCGGGAGCAGGCGCCAATATTTACTACATTGTAAATACGGCCAACAACGCCGACCTATCTGCGTATTACCGTCGCTCTACAGCCACTTCTGTTTCCAACACTAATACATACGTTGGCAACCAAGTGGTAAACAGCACGGCCAATACCGGCGGTAACACTGCCAATCGCAACATCAACCAAAATGGCGATGCTGGGGTTATTCAGACTGGAAATGCTACCGTTAACACAGTTTTAACAGCCAAAGCTAACGCTAACACCACCAGTATTAGCGGTTCAGGCGGCAATGCTACGACCAATGTCAACATCATTAATACAGGTGACAACCTGCACAGTGATACCGATACGTCCGTCAGCAACACTACCACCGTAACTAATACCAATACTGCTATCGTTAACCAAGCCGTTAACGCTACCGCGAACACAGGCAACAACCAGGCTAACCGCAACATTGCGTTTAATGGTGATGCTGGCCGAATTACCACCGGCGACGCTACGATTAACACAGCTATAAATGCTGATGTAAATCGTAACCAAACAGTCATTTCCGGCGCCGAAGGTCAGGCTAATAGTCATGTTAACGTACTCAACACTGGCAACAATGCGCAAATTTCGACTAATGATACCGCTGATAATACTATCGAGGTAACCAACGTCAACACTGCCATCGTTAACCAGGCCGTTAACGCCGACGCCACCACTGGCAATAACACCGCTAACCGAAACATCGGCGACAGCTCCATTACCACCGGTAATGTCACCGTCAACAGTAATGTTATATCCAATGCTAATGGCAGCTACACCTTCATTATTGACAGCCAATCTACTGGCATGGACGTCTTTAACCAGTTTCTCCAATATCTATTGGGACAGAACTTGTCAAACATCCTTGACCAGTGTCACTGCAGCACCGGAACAGTTACATCGCCAGGCGGCGATGCTACCACTGCGGTGGTCAATACTGGAGACAACACTACTGTTTTGGCCAGCAATACGTCTGTGCGCACCGTTACTGTTAGCAATAACAACAACGCTGCCGTCAACCAGACCGTTAATGTTGCAGCCAACACCGGCAACAACACCTGCAGCCGCAACAGCGGTAGCTGTGACATTGTTACTGGAGACGTAGTAGTTACTACCACTCTGGTAGTCGATACCAACTGGAATTTCACCATCATCGGCAACGTTGGTGGTCCAACACCAGTTCAACCAGAGACACCAACCGAGCCGGAGACAACGCCTGAGACATCACAGGAACAGCCCAAAGCTGATTCTGCCTCTCAGACTCCAGCCGTCTTAGCTGCAGTCACTTCCAACCAGCCAGCTACACTCCCTAATACGGGTGCTGCCAATGCCGGATGGATAGGCCTCATGCTCATTACTGGCGGAGCTTTACTCAGCCGCAAACGCACGTTGGCTACTGTTAAAGCTTAGGCAAAAACACACTTCTTCTTGGTAGAACAGAAACGCCCCGCCGTTAAGGCGGGGCTTTCTGTTTCTTTAAAACACTTCTATCAACGCAATCCACCCTTCTGCCGGATCTTTATCTCAGACATCCTCAACCAATAGCCTAGGCTCGAGCATAATCGTCTTGTAGCCGTTCAATATCATCCTCGTCAGACAAATTTTGCTCATCCACATGCTGCCAAATCTCTGCTACTAATACAAAGTTGTCACCAACCGACAATAACCTATGGCATTCTGTCCGGCCAATTACTGCTAATCCGCCCTTTTTCTCATTAAAAACCGGCTGCTTGTCTGGATCCAGACTCTTGCTATACGCTCCACCATTACTCAAAAAACGCCACAACTCCGATCGACGTTGATGTCGCTGCCAACTTAGTCTCTGGTGTGGCTTGACAACCAAAAACTTGGGACTAAGCGGCAATTCAGCCTGTTGAATAGAATCTTCGGCCACATCATCAAAAAACTGCGCAATAAACCCTGGGGCCACCACCGCCTCAAAGCGCACAAAGCCACCCCACGGTCGACCATCATCAACATCCGCCACCTGCCAACCAACCTTCTCTGCCGCTCGACATAGCTCTTCGATAATACTTTGCGTCTGCCTATCTCCCGATAATGATATCGAATCAATCGCAATCATAAATACTCCTTAGGCTATGCCCTAATCATACCACGCCACCGCAGCAACATAGCTTCATAAAAGAAGGTCTGCCCGTCTGTTCGTTATTCGTTCCTATAATTCGCACCCCTCCTTCCTTCCTGTCATTCTCGACCCGACCCCGATTAAATCGGGGTTTACGATTAACGATTAAGATGATTTGAGTACTAGTGGTGTTTATTTCTTGCGTCTTGAACCTTTATTTGGCATTTGGACTCTTCTTCC
>CAZHWT010000007.1:38646-40555 GCA_964536215.1 uncultured Candidatus Saccharibacteria bacterium | reverse complement strand
ATACCTTACTTCTTCTACCTTCCGTTGGCATTTGAACTCTTGAATCTTGGCATTTTCCTACCATTATGACTTTTTACCGTAAGTACCGTCCCCAAACCTTTGCCCAGGTTCTGGGCCAGCCACAAGTTATTACCCCTATCAGTCGCGCCATTGCCGCTGGCCAGCCAGCCCATGCCTACTTATTCGCTGGGCCTCGTGGCACTGGCAAGACTTCCGTAGCCAGACTCGTCGCCAAAGCCCTCAACTGTCTCAACCGAGCCGAGGGCTCCGCCGAGCCATGCAACGAATGTGAAAACTGCCTGGCTATCAGCAAAGGCGCCTTTTTAGACGTTATCGAAATCGACGCCGCCTCCCAGACTGGTGTCGACAACATGCGCGAGCTCACCGAGCAAGCCGCCATCCTACCTGCCTCCGGTAAATTTAAAGTCTATATTCTAGACGAAGTCCATATGCTCTCCACCAGCTCCTTTAACGCCCTCCTCAAAACCCTTGAAGAACCACCAGCTCACGTCGTCTTTATCCTCTGTACCACCGAATCGCACAAAGTTCCCGTCACCGTCGCCTCCCGCTGTCAGCGCCTCGCCTTTAGCCGCGCCGCTATTGCTCAACTGGTCGAACAACTTCAGCACGTCGCTCAAGCTGAAAACATCGCCATAGAAGACAATGCCCTTCAGCTGATTGCCAACTTAGCCGACGGCGGCTACCGCGACGCCGCCATGCTCTTAGAACAGGTAGCCGCAGCAACAGGGGAGAATAATACAAAGGTGGCCCCCAGCTCCTCCCTAGAACCTAAAACCCAGAACCTAAAACCTAACTCAAAACCTGCCCGTATCACGGCTCTAGATATCGAATCCCAGCTCGGTCTGGCCAGTCAGCAAGTCATAGATCAAATCTTCACCGACGTAACTACTAATCAGCCTGCAGCGCTCATCCACCATATCGAAGACTTTGCCAACAGCGGCGGCAACGTCCGCCAACTCACCGATAGTCTTCTCGACGTCTGCCGCAGGCTACTAGTAGCGTCCAGCGTCCAGCGTCCAGCGTCCAACCAGCCCACCTCTGGGAAATCAAATCTTCCCAATCCTACTAATGTCCAATCTAGCTCTAAAACACCTACAGATACCACTGCCCCCGCCAATCTTCTTCCGCTCACCCACGCCCTCCTAGAGGCCCGTCAAAAGCTTCAACAGTACCAAGGCGTCCATAGTAGCCTCCTTCTCCAATCAACCCTTCTACAGGCCCTGCAGGGCACGGAGAGTGGCAAGGGGAAAGGGGAGAGAGAGGCATCCTCAACCGCCCCAACTTCCAATACATCACCTACTCCAGCGTCCAGTCCGATTCAGTCAGCGTCCAGCGTCCAGCGTCCAGCGTCCAGCCGCGCTGATCAAAACGTAGCTCAAGGCAGCCAGGCAGCCAGGCAGCCAGGCAGCCCGAATATAGATACAAGTACGCCCAGCTCAGATTCTGGTTCTAGTTCCGATTCCACTACCCCAGACTCAAATCTCGAAACTCGCAACTCGCAACTCTCCCCTCAAACCTCACCCCAGCCTACCGAGGATCAACCCGCCCCGTCTCCACCCCCACCCACCGTAGCTCCGCAGGAGCTGCAAGCCACCTGGCTCAAAGTCCTCGACCTCATCCGCCCTCAAAGCCGCTCCGTCGAAGCACTTCTCCGCGACTGCTTGCCACTTTCGTTTGATGGTACAATATTAGTGCTCCAGTTCTGGTACGAGTTTCATAAAAAGAAACTGGAAATGGACAAAAACCGCCACATGGTCGAAGAGGCGATGGCTCAAATCGTCGGTCATCACGTCAAAGTTCAGTGCGAGCTAGGCGACAAAGCGACTCGCCCCAAGAAAAAACCAATGGGCGAGGAAGACATTAAAAACGTCGAACACGTCGACGAAGA
>CAZHWT010000007.1:0-38546 GCA_964536215.1 uncultured Candidatus Saccharibacteria bacterium | reverse complement strand
AGAAAAAACCAATGGGCGAGGAAGACATTAAAAACGTCGAACACGTCGACGAAGAAGACCTCCTAGAAGCCGCCGTCGACATCTTTGGCGGGGAAGTAGTGGAGTAGGAATCTAGAAAATAGAATCTAGAATCTAGAAAATAGAAAATAAAAGCAGTTTAATAAATTTCTTACTCTACTACTATTTTCTATTTTCTATTTTCTACTTTCTAAAAAATTACTGAAAGGAATTTTACCCATGGGATTAATGGACAAAGCCAAGCAAGTTGGCCAATTAAACGACATGCGCAAACAGGCGCAGCAGATTCAAAAAGCCTTGGAGGCGGAAAAATTACAGCACTCATACGCTGGTGGCAACGTCAAAATTACCGTCCGTGGCGACCAGAAAATCGACGCCATTGACATCGACCCCACCTGGCTGGCCGACCAATCACCAGAAAAGTTGGCCGCCGCCCTCAAAGACGGCATTAACCAAGCCATGTTCGAAATGCAGAAAGTCGCCGTCAAAAAACTCCAATCCATGCCCGGCGGCCTAGGCATCCCAGGACTTTAATCAGCGTAAAGCGCGTAGCGTGTAGCGTTTAGACCTTCGGGCTGCTACACGCTAACCGCTAACCGCTAACCGCTTCCCCATGCCATCTTCCCTCGCTCGACCCATCGTTGATCTCATCACCGAACTAGAAAAACTGCCCGCCGTCGGCCCCAAAAGTGCCCAGCGCTTGGCCTACCACCTCCTGCGAGCTCCACGCACCGAGGCTGCCAAGCTGGCTCAGGCCGTGCTGGACGTCAAAGATAAAACCGTCACTTGCGAGGTTTGTTTTAATGTGGCCGAAAGCTCGCCTTGCACTATCTGTGACGACGACCGGCGTGACCATAGCAAAATTTTTGTCGTCGAAGAACCGCTCGACGTCATGGCTCTAGAGAAAACCAACGCTATCGATGGTGTCTATCACGTCTTAGGTTCGGCCTTATCGCCCCTCAACAACATTGGCCCCGATGAAATCCGCGCCCAAGAGCTAGAACAGCGCGTCAAAGACGGTTCTGTCGCCGAAGTCATCGTCGCTACCAACCCCACCATGGAAGGCGAGGCGACAGCGCTCTATTTAGCCAAACTCCTCAAACCCCACGGCGTCAAAATGACCAGAATCGCTAGAGGACTACCGGTAGGTGGAGATTTAGAGTATGCCGACCAAGTCACCTTAACCCGAGCCCTGCAAGGAAGGTCGGAAATATAAAATTAGAAATCTGAAAAACGAAACAAATCAGAAATTTGAAATAAGAAGCATACCTTGTGTCATTCTGAACGAAGCGAAGAATCTTCCACGTTAAGAGACATATACACTTTGAAAGTTACGTCACTGCTCAGGATGACGCTTTAATAACGTGCTACTTTTTTTATATTTTTAACTTTCTGATTTGTTTCTAATTTCTAATTTCGTTTATCAATCTTTCAACTATTAGCTCCGATAAGCTAATCGTTGTATAATCCACCCACATGAAACCCTCTCAGACCTCACCCCTAAAACCTATAACCCATAACCTAAAACCCACGCCAGCCTCCTTGCGCTTGTACAACACCGCCTCCCGCTCCATTAAGGACTTCAAACCCATCACTCCTGTTCAAGTTGGACTATATACCTGTGGCCCAACTGTGTACGACTACGCTCATATAGGTAATCTTCGCACTTATATCTTCGAAGACATTCTCAAGCGGACGCTGTTGTACAACGGCTTTGAGGTTAAGCACGTCATGAATGTCACCGACGTTGGTCACTTAACTTCTGACGCCGATGAAGGTGAAGATAAAATGGAAAAAGGTGCCCGTAAACAGGGGAAGACCGTCTGGGATATTGCCGCTTTTTACCAGCAACAGTTCTTCTCAGACCTTACTCAGCTCAACATTTTAGCACCGGATATTATAGCCAAAGCCACCGACGAAATTGAGGCGCAAATCCAACTCATCCAACAATTATTCAACGTCCACGCCGCCTACAAAACCGACCAGGCTATTTACTTTGATGTATCCACCTTTCCTGACTACTGGCAGTTCTCAGGTCAAAAATTAGACACCAAGCAAGTTGGGGCCCGGGAAGAGGTTAATACCGATAAACATAAGCGTAACCCGGCCGATTTTGCTCTGTGGCTATTCACTGTCGGCGAGCACGCCGATCACATCATGCACTGGCCAAGTCCCTGGGGTGAAGGCTTTCCCGGTTGGCATATCGAGTGCTCAGCTATTTCCATGAAATACCTAGGTGA
This sequence comes from uncultured Candidatus Saccharibacteria bacterium, assembly GCA_964536215.1. Taxonomy (GTDB): domain Bacteria; phylum Patescibacteriota; class CAZHWT01; order CAZHWT01; family CAZHWT01; genus CAZHWT01. The sequence continues at coordinate 36,288 of CAZHWT010000007.1, read as the reverse complement.
AGAGTTTGACATTCACACCGGTGGGGTAGACCACATTGGCACGCATCATCCCAACGAAATCGCCCAATCTAAAGCAGCCACCGGCAAAAAGTTTGCTCACTTTTGGCTTCATGGAGAGTTCTTAAACATTTCTGGGAACAAAATGTCTAAGTCTAAAGAAAACTTCTACCGCCTCCAAACCATCCTGGATCACGGCTTTACCCCCTTAGATTACCGTTATTTCTGCCTATCTGCCCACTACCGCACCGTCTTAGATTTTGACTGGGACCGCCTCCAAGTTGCCGCCACCACTCTCAAAAATCTCAAGCGCGAATTCTCCAGATGGGACAATGCAGATACGAGTTTAGAATATCGAGATGCGAGTCTGGAAACTGCTTCCACCCGCAACTCGCAACTCACAACTCACAACTCAATCTCTGTTCAATCTTTTGAGCAGAGTTTTCGCGCCGCCATCAACAACGACCTAGACATGCCAACGGCGTTATCAATTGTCTGGGAAATGACCAACTCCGACCTGCCCAGCTCCACCAAACGCGCTCTCATGAATAAATTTGATCAAGTCTTAGGTTTAGGTTTGTCATCTCAACAAAAACCACAGCTCACAAACGAGGAAAAATCTCTCCTAGACCAACGCCAAACCGCCCGAGCCAACAAGGATTGGCCTCAATCCGACCAACTCCGCGACCAATTGGCCGCCCTGGGAGTCGAAGTAGAGGACACCCCCCAAGGTCAAAACTGGACCAAGATAGAATCCTGAATCAACAATCCAGAATTGAAACCAATTCATAATTCATAATTCCTATTCATGCGTATCGGCGCCACTTATTCTCATCGCGAAATAGCCAGCCTCAAACTTGACTCAGACAAGTCGTTCCAGACAGCCTTGGATATGCACTTCGACATTCTTCGATTGGGTATTTACTGGGATGAGTCCGAGCCGAAATCCGGCCAGTATAATTTCGAGTCTATCGAAAATCTACTCACGCAAAGTGATCAGGCGGGTCAACCGGTCCTGCTTAGCGTCGGCATGAAAGCGCCTAGGTGGCCTGAATATTTTATACCCAAATGGCTACATATTGAGCACGTCCACCAAGCAAAAAACCCGGTACAAAAATTTATTAAAACCGCTGTAACACAACTTAAGCACCATCCTTCAATTGTAGCTTGGCAAGTTGAGAACGAGCCGCTCGACGGCAGTGGACCCAAAAAATGGCGCATCCCGGAATCGCTCCTGACGCAAGAAGTCAAACTAGTTCGCCACCTCGATCCCAGCCGTCAAATCCATATCAACCTCTGGGGCGACAACATCACCCGTAGTTCTGACTTCAAAATCGCCAGCACATTAGCCGACACCGTCGGTATCGACCTTTATTACAAACAACCCGCCGCCAACAATGCCTACCACGGTCCCAATTTTAACCACTGGCAATTCAAATTATGGCGCCTGAAGCAACGCATTCGGCGCCAAGCCAAGCCCATCTGGATCACCGAGCTCCAAACCGAACCCTGGGAGCATTCCAATAACGCTAAATTCCAACCGAACACCCCCAGTCTTACCTCAGACCAGCTCATTCAAAACTTCCATCAAGCCCAAAAACTCAATCCAGAAATTATCTTCTTCTGGGGCCTAGAATACTGGCTCTGGCGCGCCAACCAAGGCAGCCCCGACCTTTTCAACGCCGCCAAAACATTAATAACCCCGTCAAATCACCCTCGGCACATCCGCCAAGTCAGTAAGTAGAGAAACATGCCTTCCTAGGCGCTTGGCTGTATACTAAAAGCATGGCAGTACCGTACGCTCCCTCCTCAGAGGCCCTAGACCACTCATCTCAATCACTAGAAGATCCACAATCGGGCAAACTCTCAGAAACTGAATCGAAGCAGGCCAACTCTTTACCGACACCGTCTAAAGGCGAAGAGTTGCACGTGCCAGAAGTAGAGCCGTCGTACATAAGCCTCGTCCGAGGGGCTGTCGCCGATGCCCGTACCCCTGAGCTTCACGGTACCCATGTCGCTTCGGCTATCGAAGAAATTAATTACCAACTCTCATTCGACCCAGACGCTGCTCAGAATCTCATCAAGCTCTTATCAACTCAGGCGCCGGTAGTGCAACTGGACACTATTAGCCTACTGGAGTCGGTCGGTAGGACCTCCGCCGCTAATGGAAGTTGGTCTCGACCGGCTATGACCGCTATTGAATCAGCCCTCACTCAAATTAACGCTCAGGCCGTACCGCTAGTTAGGGCTTATGCTACCATAGTTATTAACCGCCTCAATCAAGAAAAGCAGGACCCAACCCTGTCTGTGATTAAGCATGAAGGCGACCCCAATTATGGGAGAGTGTCTGTAGAGCTAGCAAATGAAAATTGGACAGATCATAATCAACTCTGGCACAGCATTCGTGCTGACGAAACATTCCCTCAACATGCTCGCCTCCAAACTATAGCCAGTGACGCTATTGCCATAACTGATCAGGGCTTAATTCCTCAGCAATTAGCCAAAGTCGATCGACCTCACCTCCGACCTTCAGAGCTATCTGACTTTGAGCTACAGCAACTAGAGCAGGCCGTACAATCCATGGACACAACCTCGGATAGTCACTGGCTGCAAGTCATTTCCTATCTCAATAACAAGATCTTGGCTCATCTCCCGGCAGATTCTTCTCAACAAGAGGTGCTTCATGAGGTATTTTCATCCATTACTTCACAGGAGTGGCAAGCGTTAATAGGCAGTCTTGCTTCCAGTCAGCAAATATCTAAACAAATTCAGCAACAGCAGGCCGAACAGCAACAGCAAGTTGAGCAGGCTAACCTCCAATTAACCAGCCAATTCGTCGACACGTTTATCAACAATCCTCAGCTAGAGCAAAGCCTTATCTCCGACGATGTCAGCAGTAAACTTTCATTGCCGCATCTTCATGCCGCCCGCCAAGCTTTGCAGTTAAACGATCTCGAAGAAGCCTTTTCACAACTTGTTGCTATCTGTTCGCAATTACAGCGAAAAGCGGTTCCATTTACCAATTCGTCAGAAACAAATATCTCTCAGACCCAACTGCAACCCATTCAACAGCAATTAGTGGACGACTTCAAAACACTGAGAGATCAGCACGTGGCCAACTTTACCTCAGCCAACGGACAAAACCCCTATCAAGACCCTCGCATCGCCACCTCTCTAGCAGAGAACCGGCGAGTGCAGGATACTATTACTAAGAAAATTAAACATAATGCCGCTGACGTCAAACGGGATCTGCTCCACTATATGCAATCTCTTCGGACCTCTTTATCGGCCGAACTACCATTGGTAAAGTTTCAGCCACTCGGCGCCGCCTTAACTGAAAGTCAGTCGCACAGCCTAGGTAATCATCCCTTAGAAAATCCTGACCTACTCATTCAAAGACTGCATGAAGCAGGTTTGAAGGAGTATATTCAGACTACTTTAGGAGTAAAACTCTCAGACATCCAGCTCAGTTCTCAGCTGTATTTGCTCAAATTCATGCTCGAAGCAGATCAAATCAGATTCACCCGGCTACAACAAACTCTAGCCAAGCAACCGGACCAAAATAAAATCCTCCTCCTAGAGTCGTTTTTAGCTCTGGAGATGGGGGACGAGTTTGGCGACATCTTGTTAAGCATTGCCGAAACCGTCTCTCCAGAGCAGATACAAGACATTCTCAGCCATGTGGAGTCAATCAGAGCAGCTGCCCATAGTCTGTCATCTAGCTTAACCAAGATAGGCGGCGGAGAAGCGTATGGTCGGGGTATCAATCTTGCCATAGTCAAACGCACCACTGAAGTGTTAAGCGTTATTCCCGACCTGGCCAACGGAATTCCCGTTGAGGCCCATGCCAGGTACCAGAGCAACTTCCATCCAGTCCAAATTAGCCAGATAGAGCACCCGGTGGCCGCTTTAACTATTCTAGACACCGCTCTCCAAGCCATAAGTGGCGATCTGCAAGCCACTCCCACCCGCAGCAGCTATCAAGATAGCCATGACTCTGCCTTACATCACATTGAGATGGATCGCAGCCGTATAACTATTCGCCCTCATGAGTCTGCCGAAGGCGAAGCCCGCCTCAGCTTTAAAGTTGTCATTCCTCAATCTACGTTAGTGGCACTTGGCTTTGCTCGGGAGCAAGATCGACTAACTTCCAGAGAACGCTCAGTCACCATCAAGCTTGATCTTGAAAAGCGCACTGGGAAACTTGCGCTAGATATGGGCGTAATCGAGGTAAAAGATGAAGGACAATTACGCTTAGCCGACACTCTTCTCGGTCTAGTCATAACTGCCGGAGCCGAAAAGATTAATGGTGGAGAAACCAATAATCACGTTCGCGAAGCCTTTTCGCCAGACTTGGCTAATCCTGATCGATTGGCTCAGTACCTCCAGAACCTCATTGACGCACTCGCTGCCTAAGTCGTTAGTTAATCTGTCTCTGCCCCTTCCCACAGCGCCTCAAACATCAGTCGCATGGTCTGAGCAATCTCGGTATTAGTAATAATTGTCGTCACCATGCTCTGACCAAAGGTGCTAAAAGCCACATTGCCACCATATATCATAACCTGAGCCGGTAAATCCGGCCGGTTAATGTATCGTACCGAGACCTGACGCTTGGCCAACGAGGCCACCGTCGCCACATCAAGCTTGTTAGTAGTAGGGTAGAGCGTTCGGACCTTAACCCCAGCCGCAATTTGCCGCTCAATTTGTGTATCAATAGCCGCTGCAATCTCCGGATTATCCCGATCACGAGCGCTTGGGAAAATCAGCAACTCATCATTTTGTCGAATAATATCGTCAAATAAGGTTGTTAAACCAGTCTCACCCTCCAAATACAATACACCGGGCTGGTCTTTAACTAATCGATAGGTCGACAACAGCTCCGGCAATATCCCGTCCAGCTTATGAGACTTCTCCCGCACACTTATCTGCTGCTTAAGCAACAACTGCTTCAAAGCCACCGGACTCTTGGCGCTATATGCCAACTTGGACCCCTGCTCGTGTTTGGCTATTAAATCCATGTCAAGCAGCTGGTCCATCAATTCGTAGGCATTTGTTCTAGCTACCCCAATGGTTGCCGCCAATTGTGGCGGCGTTAAGCTTTCGGCCTCCAGCAGCGCAGCGTACGCTTTGGCCTGACTTTCATTAAGTCCAGTTTCGAGTAGTGGGGCAATATCCATATGCCTACTATATTCTTATAAAATACAGTTGTCAATAAGTTTTTGACAAACGTGTAAACTAGTTTACAGAGATAGGTTATTAAAAGAAAGAAGAGTGTGCCTTATAGTATTGACATAGTACGAACTATCGGCTATACTATGTATAACAAATTAAGAAAGGGCATGAGAGACACAAGCCCAATCCTAATTTGCGAGCACCTTATAAGAAGAGAGACCATAGATGTTAATTGAAGCGGAGTAAGCCCACCGAGGTTACCCTATATGTTCCGCCTCCATTAGCAGAAAGTAGTTTATATAATTAATAGTAATTATATAAAACAATCTTTCCCTAGCAGCGTTGCCAGCTTCCAGGAGATGCTTCACCTCCAACCTGGTTCACACATCTATTTCTTCTTACAACAATTAATTAAATACTCAATAAGTACATTCGTACATTCGTTCTTCGTAGCATTCGAATACACATTTCAGCCATAGGCTGACAGGCTCCATAGTCGACGTCGTCGACAGGACTGCGTCGAGTCAGAAAAGTGTACTCGCCTGGTCAAGCGGATGCTACCTATTCGCCTTTGAGGTTCTTATGGCTAGGTTTATTGTCCCTGAGAGAGATACATAAACCCTGCCACCAGGCCCTCAAGCCTATTCAGCAGTCTTATTACGACGGCAGTATTAGCCGTTTAGACCTGATACCAAGGATTGAGAGACACGTTCCCGATGCCGTTCCACATGATGGGCGGGATGGAGAACCACAGCCTGAATGTTGGTGAGTAGTGAGTAGTGAGTAGTGAGTGGTGGGTAGTAACTAGCACTTTTAACATTCGACATTCGTACATTCGTTTTTCGTAGATTCGAATATACATTCGTAATTCGGATGTTACCCAATTCGGATATTCGCATTGCCATTTCAGCCATAGGCTGACAGGCTCCATTCGGATGTTACGAAGTTGTATTGCACACCTGTGAGGGGGAGACTCTTACTTGCCATAAGCCCCTTCACAAGTGTCCAGTACGCCCCGACCCAATCGGGACTACGACACCCAGGCTTACAATCAGCCACAAAGCCTGTCGAACCTTGACAACGTTACTCTGTTAACTGATATGTCAGAGTAGAGAATACCAAACACCAGTATGGTTAGACCGTGCAACGCGCACTAACCGGTAGACCAAAATCCGGGAACAATCACCATACGCCTGCGTTTTATCCTTTAAAGGGTAAAAATCCCGATCCAATCGGGACCAGAAACAGCCAGCTCTGCCTAGCAGCACCTAGCTAAGCCCGCAGGTTTTGGTGTCATCAGATATATTCTGATGACCCACACGGCAAGTATGAGAGTCGAGTAAAGAATAACGAGTTAAGAATAGTAATTCACATAACTCAACCCCGATTTAATCGGGGTCATAACTCCAAACTCCAAACTCGTAACTCATAATTATCGTCTGGGTCATCACAATTGATGATCAAAACAAGAAATCAACCCCGCGCAGTCAACGCGGGCGGTGGATCGACTCAAGATTACAGATGTCCTGCAATCTCGCATCCACCACATGTCCCCTAGGAGGGCGACATGAACACCAAAAATATCAAAGTCTCTTCTTCCGCGCACCAACTGGTGCGCGATTGTAAAAAGTTTGGCTTCGCCGGCGTGACTCCGGTCGAGGCTGAATTTGCACTGGGGGCTCACCACCCCCAGGTGGCGGCCGAACAGGCCGCAAAAAACTACCCTATTTTTACCCCGGCGGCCGGCGACCGCCAGTGGTTTATCATCTTGGCCGCGTTGCCGGGCGTCCGGCGAGCGGCCAAGCGTGCCACCCGGCAGGCGGACGACGCTGCCCGCCGTGGGCGGCAGCTCGAACGCGTCGCTACACAGCCAAAGGGGCGGATCGAATCCGCACCTGCGGCCAAGGGGGGCAAGAAGCGCAAGTAGCGCTTTCTTGCCCCAAAAGAGGAGAGCTCGACGGATTTTCCGTCCGAGTTCTCCTCAACTCGTCTTTCTCACTCAGCCTTCAAAACTATGTTGAAATTTGAGTGAGGGAGAAGTACTCCTTCATTAAAGAGGGTAAGCCATACGATTGGACCTTCGGACGAGTGCCGAAGATGCGCCGTCGCATGCACCTCGCCGCCCAGGGCGCACGCGCACTTTAAAGCGTGCCCCGACAAACGAAAGTGAGGTGCCGGTATGAGTAAGTAATACCGGACGTCAAGTAAAAGCCCGAGCGTTGACGGGCAAGTAGTTTCAACGCAAAACAGGATGGCGACCATCCTGGCCCATTGAGGCAAACTGAGTCGTCGCAGGGAGGTGGCCGCACTAAGGCCAGCCCGAAGCAAGAACAGGAGGTGTCCATTGGGCACTTCAGGGTTGGTAGATCCCAGGAAAAAACTACCAAAACCGAGTCTACCGGGGAAATGTAGACAACAGGAGCTAGTCGCCCCTGACCAACGGGCTACCGCCCCTTGGTAAAAAACTGACTGCCTGCCCGGTTCATTCTGAATCGGGCTACCACAAGGAGGGCAAGGTGCTTACCTGGCCACCCTGGCGGCGCTAGCCGCCACCAATAAAGTGACTTCCGAGTGTTGACGGAAGTAAAGCACATCAACACGCAGTTGGGATAGCGACTTTCCCAACTGCAAGCCAACATGGCTACTGTCCGAAGTCGCACGCTTCCCAGAAGAAGGGAGGTGCCACCCATGAACATGGGCTGGCTGAGAGGGGAAGGGGCCACCCGCCCCAACCTCTCTCAATCCAATTATCTTTCTCACCTAGCTTGTACCAAACCTGCAAACTGAGTGAGGCAGGCAATACGCCCATATACATATAGTGCCTACCAATTGGAGACAGATGCATACATACACCTCCAATTGGTGTGCCTTACTTTCCTCTCTCTCAGCCAATATTTAAGGAATATCCTTGAACCTTGCATGAGGGAGATGAATGAGACACTGGTAACAGCAGTGCCCCTGCCCTGCAGGTCGGTCTAACTGTTGCGAAGACTCCGCTCCCTCAATCGGCCTGTGAGCCACCGGACTCCAGTAAATGGGGAACATCCGGGCACAGTCCACTCGGGGGCATGGAGGGTACAGCGTGCCTAACGGCACACTCCCCACATGCTCCCATTCCTCTCTTACCTCAAGCAAACTTATCGTCAGCTAAAATCTGCTCTGCGGATGTAAGCCGCACTGACGAGCTCAAAAGAGCGAAAACAGAAAAACTAAAATCTCGTCTTTCTCACTCAGCCTTCAAAACCACTTTGAAATTTGAGTGAGGGAAAAATGCTCTTTCATTTAGTAGCATAACTTCGGTCATCACAATAATGACCAACCTCCAACCGGCAGAACTTTTCTCTCCGACCTAGTGGTTATCCGCGCTACCTTTGCTCGTCATTGCGAGGAGTAAAACGACGTGGCAATCTAACCTCTAAGTCGGGGAGAAACATGAGAGGATTCGTGTGGAACTTATCCACAGTCCACTTATGCCCAAAAGGAGCTAAGTCATGACCGCTCGAAAGCACAATGAGTACACGATTTACGCCCGCGACTATGCGCTGAAGGCGCAGGAGATTGCCCATTGGCTTGGGCATCACTGCGCCAACTGTGTCACAGAAGCACAGTTGAGCGAGGTCAGGTCCCCCCGCCAACTGGCGGCTCTGTGGCTGATGGCCACAGAGGAGGTAAAATATAACCCGGAGGCGTTCTGCGCCGATGGGGGCTACGGTATCGATGGGTGGGGAGTTACCTCCGAAGGGATCCGTTACGCGGTCCCGTCGGGTCGCCTGTCAATCGAATGTGATGCCCTGACGGGTGTCACGTTGACAATTGAGGCTGGGCCTGACCCGGCACATATGCTTCTCGAACTGATGAGTAAGTACAACGACGCTTACGATGAGGCGCATGAAGCGATGCGCACTGGAGCGTCGTTCGTGCCGATGCTCAATGAATTTCATTGGGCAAAAGATTGGCAACAATACCAAGCGGCAGCTTGGGGACGGTGCGAAGAAATCGATTCACTTTTCAGCGATGACTATAAAAAGGTCGTCGCCGATGGGGATACGATGCGGAGTATCCGGAGGAAGTACCACCTGGATGAAAAAATGGCCGGTCAACCCGGCAGGGTGGTTATTAGCGTCAACCTCAGTCGGAGTCCATACGACTCTGACTGGCGTATTGAGATCGGAGAGATTCACGCCGATCTTATTGAGGGGCGGCAAGATCGCCTCTCGATGTTGATTGAAATTGATAAGTTCTTCGGAGGCGCCGTTCACGCTTACCTCCGCGAGAACACGACCGAATGGTCGTGGTATAAGGAGGAGCAAAAACAGTTCGTCCGCAGCTGTAAGCTTGCCATTGCAGCGTTCGACGCTGCTGCTGCAGAGCAGCAACAAATTGAGCAAGTAAAAGCGATGTCAATCGAATTCGCCCATCGCGCATCGGAGGGTGAGTTTGAAGCGGACACGGACCTCTCGGCAGAAATGCCAGAGGAATTGGATGAACCAGCACGGAAGGTCTGGTGCAACGTGCGCCAATTGGTCGCACTCGGCGAAGTCGAGCCCTCCTGGGGCTTCGACCAGTCCGGGTGGGTGCTGGCGGTCACCCACAATCACCAAGATCCGCTTGCTCTCACTGCTGCCGCCGCTGCGGCGGCCGCATGGAGCGAGCAGTACCAGTAAATTTCAGCAGCCGTGTCAGGCTGCTGACGGTTACAACCTGTAACCGCTTCTTCTGACACACGACGGTGGGAGGGTGAGCTCAACAATGAGCCCGCTCTTTCCACTATTTGCGGCTGCACATACATGCCTCCACGCTGGCGCAGCTGGATATTTCACTAAGCTTAGTGGATAACTAAATGTATAAAATACCTCAATTGCTTCAATAGGGCTTTCTCTCCAACCTAGCGGTTATCTACCATGTTTTACTCGTCATTGCGGGCAAATCGCGGCAATCTAACCTCTAAGTCGGGGAGAAACATGAGAGGTCACTAAATTACGGATATTCTTTCCGTAAACCTCTTATGCCCAAGGAGAAATAAAATGAGCATTGAAGCAGAAATTCATGTACCGTATGTCCAGCCGATGCGTGCACACAAGTACGAGTACGGTGCTCGTATTCGGAGTAGTACGACTCTGCCCCAGTTGGTAGCCTCGTTGGAAGAAGGAATCCAGACTCCCTATTACGGGGGGTTAGACTCCTTAGAAACGCTACTCGAGGTGTGGGCGTTTGACGCCCGCATGAAGAAAAAGAGTGGCGTGACTGAAGAGTCACCAATTGTGCGCTGGCCACTGATGCAGGGACGAATGGGCCGGCGCCTCGATGGAATGGAGGTGTCCGTATCGGATGCCTCCATTGGAGGCACCGCGGAGCCCGAGGTGACAATTCGGGTAGCAGCCGATGAGGCTGCAAGTGATGGTAGCAATAACATTATTTCCATTAAAGGCCTTGTTGGGTATGAGGCCGAATTACCCAAATGGTCATTCCGGGTAGAGGCGTTTCGGCCAGAGCTGCTGCTCCAGCAGCAAGCAATGGAAGGGGAGCCCGGCCGCGAGGCGGGAGACGGTCGGTTCGACCGGCTCGAGAATATTGTGAAAATCAACAACATTCTCGGAGGGCAGGTTTTTATAAGCTGCCCCGACGGGTTCCAAGAAGAATTCCGCTCAGAAGGTGAGCTGGTGCGCAGCTTGCGCAGCCAGCCGGGGGATGAGAACGCGGCAGCCCTCCTGGCCGCGCTGGATCAATATCCGGCGCGGATAAAAGAGGCTATGGAGGTGTCAAAGCAGCGGTTGATAGCCGCGCAACCCGCATATTGGTGCAAATACTGCGGGGAGACATTCTATGATCCAGAGGAGTGCGAGCGCCACATGGACTCCTTTGGTCACTATTGGTACTGACTCTTCTGCCAATCTTGGCGGCGCTTCGGGGAGGTTTTCGTCAAAATCTCCCACTGCTCTGCGGATGCGTATCCGTACTGACGAGCTCAAAAGAGCGAAAGCAGAAAATTAATGCAACCTGTCTTACTCCAGGTTATTTTCCTATCCCTACCCCAGCTTTTACAGTTGAGGCGGGTACAGGAAGTAAGCTCGGAAACAGTTCCGCATAACTTCTCGCCCAAAAAGGAAGAGAGCCACGAGTGATCAGCGGAGAATTCTCGTCTACCTGTGGCGGATAACCGAAGGTATAAAAACTGACCGACGACGCCCGTTTCTGGGATTGCTCTCCGACTTAGTAGTTAGCTTTATTGACTATTAAGTCGGGGAGAAAGAGTGAGTGGATCTGTGTGGAAATGTATCCACAATCCTATCGCGCCCCAGGAGGAATCGCCATGAGTACAAAGTTTGTCTCAGAGAGGGAAAGCGAGTTCGGCAGGTTAACCACCACCTATTTTTGGGAGGTTAACCTCCCGCAAGCGGTACTCGGTATCGCGCGCCACCTCGGCCACCTGTGTGGCAGGGTAGGGTACTATGATTCACTCGACAATCTCGCGACGCTGCGAGACGTTTGGGCGTTTGACGCCCGGATGGGTGCAATCTACGAGGGGATGCACCCATCCCCCGATTCGCCGGGGGGTATTCTCGGATGGGAACTGGGAGATGATGGCGTTATGCGCCATCAAACGGGCGGGCATCGGATGCTGATCGAAGCATCCGATGCATCGATTGCCGGAGAAGGTGCAGCGTCGACGTTGCGTATAATCCTCACTACGGCCGAAACAGCCGGCGACGGTAGTCACGTAGTTGCCGACATTGTCGGCACGGTGTCATATATCCCGAACCCTCACGGGAATCGGCCAAGGTATAGCCACGAGTGGTCATTTCGGGTCGAGGAATTCCGGCCCGAGTTGTTGTTCCAGCAGAGGCCGACCCGGGGCCGGTTCGCGCCCGGCCGCGAAGCCGGAGACCCGCGATTCGACAGGATCGGCCACTTGGTCGATCTCAACAACATTCTCGGAGGTCATGTTACCCGTAAGTGGGGTGACGACGTTGAAGAGTACAAGGGGGACGGAGAGCTGGTGCGCAGCTTGCGCAGCCAGCCGGACGACGCCAATGCGGCCGCCCTCCTGGCCGCGCTGGACGAATATCCGGCGCGGATGGAGGAGAACCGGGTGCTGTGGGAACAGCGCCACGCGGAGTATAACAGGAGGCTCCTCGAAGCCGCCCGCGAGAACGGGGAGGAAGAGGAGGACTGGCCTGAACTGGCCGAAGAGCCAGAAGACGCCAGCTATTATTAATTGATCCTCGCCGCACCACGCTCTAAATAAGTGTGTTGAGGCACAATCCCAAGTTGAACTATAGTTGAGCTTGGGCGGGGGAGTAGTGATAAACTGCTCCCTCGTTACTACAATTCTTAAGCTATATACGCACCAGCGCTTAGTAACTATAAACCCTAATGTGTGTCTAGCTTATGCGAGTCAAAAAAATCTTAGTCATTTGATCTTCGTTCTGTATTCAAGGAGAGTCTATGACGAAGCGCAAAGCCCGGTGAGCGATCGGGCCTGAGTATAAATAGTCGCTTAAGAAAGGAGGGGGTTTTACACGCAATGTAAACACAACAATCAACCCCTCCTTTCTTCTTAATAACCCGCTTCTCACTACACAGTTTCTTTTTCGGAATATAGGGCCGAAGCAGAAACCTCCTTTGTGTCGTGGCAAGCGGGTTTTTGGGTTTTATAGCCATATTTTTTAGTAAACAAAACTATCACAAGGTAGTCACGGCAGATGCTAAAAAGCGAGAATTGCAAAACTCACTTTCTTACTATAAAAACAAATTGTATACAGTACGGTGTGTCATTCTGAATAAAATAAATAATCTCCACCTTCGGGTACAGATACTAACGCGCAATCGCTTTTGTAGAGCTTGAGGTAACGACAGAGAGTCATAATTTTAAAGTGCACTATAACTTTTTAAGGAGAATAGGGCAGCATCCGCCATCACGCTACTTGGGGACGGTATTGCCACAAATAGAAGAAGTCGATATTTAAAAATTAGAAGAAAAGTTGACTTTTGCCTGCCACCGTAGTAAAATACGGCCCTGACAAAGATTCATGAACGTTAAAGGAGAGAGCATCATGAAACTGTCACCACGATTATCGGAAATGGTCGAAAAGTATCGACCACAAGCAGCCCACCTCACCATCCCAGAGGTGATTGACCTTGCTGAAAAGCAAGGCCTGAAATGGCGAATGGGGGACGACAACACGCTCCATCTCAGCGACAAAAAGCCTCTGAGAGAGTATTTGCCGTCGTTTATGCGTCGCAGCCATCGTCCTCCCGGCTGGGACTGGCACCCTAATACGCTAGTAGTCGGACCTTCAGGTTTAGTGGTTAGCTATTTGCACGACACCGACATTTTGGGGCGTTGGTCGGTGATACGGTTTGTGCCGTATTTGGGCTGTAATAATACGGACTATGGATACATTTCGTCCTCCACATCCCATCAGCCAGGTATAGACCAGCTTTTGTTGGGTCAGCACCGGACTCCAGACATCCAGATCTATGAGAAAGTGATTAAGGTCTGGGCACTGCGCGACCAACTGCCTCCTGCTCGGCCTGAATCTCTGGGATGGGCCAGTCCTCTGGGTCAGGTAGTCTGGCTAGGATTCGAGGCTGAAATTCCTCCTGGCACCAAGCCAGAACAACTACGCTATCTGGGACTCTAGTCCCTATAGCCCGGATACGCATGTATCCGGGCTATTTTTGTACCTATCAGTATTCTAGAGCTTTGAATGGATTTCAGACCTCAATATCCGTCATTGCGAGCAAAACATGGCAATCTAGATCGGTTAATTACCTATCGTAGATAGCCGCGTCGCTTTCGCTCCGCGCAATGACAGCTAAAGAGAGCCTAATTTTGATATAGGCTGTATTATATAATTCTTTTAAAAGAATTATATAATACTTTAGAGATGGTCAAACACCATACTCCTATTGCCACAGCCACACTCAATCCAACTAGAAATAGTGACTCAGCATATAGCCAAACCCCAACCGCGGCTAACACACCAATCCCAACCGCGGCCCAGTTTGCCCTAGGCAGCTTGGTTAAAAATGCTATTCCAACCAACTCCAGTGCCATAAGCAGCCAAACTAGCCAGCTATTTTGTCGAGCAGACTGCTCCAGCCGATCAATTGGAGACATCCCAGTCTTGGAATCAGAGACGCCTTTAACTCCTCTCCAGTGTAAATCAGGCACCACCAAACCAAACCAGCTTTTCTCGGCCTCGGTTTCTAGCCTTCCCGCATCTGAAGCTTTTGAGTCTGTAACGTCAGCAGATAAGGCACTAGACGCAGGACTAGAGTCTTTGGCACTCACCGTAAGGTAAGGTCTTAATTCAAAAGATCTCCCTCCCGCCTCATTCCCAGCCGTCTCCGGCAGTGTAATAGTTAACGTATACAACCGGCTGCTATGGCGCGGGATAGCTCCTAAAGCAATCTCAGACAGACTATCAATCGGGCCCTGCCACAGCACCTTATGTGACCCATTACGCCAACTCACCAAAATAAGCCTTGAAACTTCAGCCTCACCAGTAAAGCCTTCCCATCCCGCCGCCACTGTCTGCTGAGTGGCACTATCATTAAAGATCTTAATGGTTCTACTCACACCAAGCCCTGGCGCTAAAATCGTGTTCGCAGACACAGCCAGATCCGACGGCGTGCAGCCGGTCTCGTCACAATGAATCTCGACCCGCTCATCTTTCGCCCAAACCGGCGCCGCAAACCCCGCCACATTTAAAAGCGTTGCCACCAACATACACAGAAGTAAAAATCTAAAAATCATACTTTTTCAAAACTCACAACTCGCGGCTAGAAACTCACCCTCTCGCCATTCTATTCGCGCAACGTCGAGAACTCTAAGTGACGAAGAATTACGAAGTACACACCTCTCAACTTCGCGCGAAGCCTAAAACCTAGAATCCGCCGGAGGCGGACAGTCCTAGAACCTAGAACCTAGCCTGGCCTGACAGAAGCAAGGAATACACTCACTTCTGTCGGCCAACCTCTAATTACTGTTTGCCTAATTGTCCTGTGCTGCCGTCAAGGCTACCTGTACATCGTTAAGACTCTTGCCGGCTAACTCGTTACCAAAAGATGTATCGATCTCAATATCCATGGTATAGTCGCGAGTCTCGCCCTGAGCCAAGCTGCCACCTGGCAGCTTAATTCCGCCCTCGGCATTCCACTCGGTCAATGTTTTGTAGCCAGTCGAAGATCGGGTATTGTCAGTTGGGTGTACTCGAACCGTAATAGCGTCTTTGAGGGCCTCAAAATCGCCGCCCGCCGAGACCAGTTGGGCTGAAACCTCCAGAGCGATTGGCGCTGTACTAGCGTTTTTGACCTTAAAATCAGCGCTAGTGGACAGTCCTGGGTACAGCCCGGTCATGGTGTATCCAGACGTCCAGTTTTCACCCACCCACGTTCCATCCGGCAACTGCACCTGCAAAGCCGAATTGCCTACCGTCATACTGATATTGCCAAAGGAAATAGTCGAACTAAATAAAGCATAGGCCGAACTCGCCGAAGCCAGCAGAGCTACCACTGCCAACGGCATAATCCAGCGTCGTGTTAGGTTTAACTTCACAACCAATTCACCTCCAATCGGGGCAGATGAATACAGTCGATTAAGGGTAGGGGAGTAGACTAACCGAAAAGTACCCGAAGTATAATCCTACAGATCGAGAAGTCAACAGACAGGCTACAGTTTTACGGCACGCAGTTCGAATTAAGTATTAACGCGAATGGCGAAACTCACTTTTTGACTGTCACCAATAAAATATATACAAACCAGCCTGTCATTCTGAGCCATAGCGAAGAATCTACCCGCTAGAATAAGTATAACTTGGAAGATCCTTCGCTATGGCTCAGGATGACAACTCGGTGAGATAAAATTTCGTCACTCACGTTATTCAGTAATTCAAATAGCATATTTGTAATTCGAACCGCGAAATTAGATAAAGCACATAGCCAAGGCTAGGGGCTGCTAGGTATATACAATTTATACTCTAATATTCAAAAAAGCTTCATCATTCAAACAAGCCGATACTCCAGAGAAAATAGCCAGATACTTATATTGGTGCACTCTCTAGACATAGTTTCTTCTAGTCTCGTTATACTGGTATAGTAAACCCATAATTTGACAAAAAAGTACAACGAGAGTATAAAGAAACCATACAAACATGGTGGACAATCGGCCAGTCGAAAGGAGGATGGTGTGAATATCCGCAAACGAAATCTGACTCACCAAATTAGCGTGGTAATAATTACCCGAAATCGGCTAAAGGACCTTACCCGCACCCTTCAACAGTTGCAAGCATTGCCCGCCAAATTTCCAATTATTGTAGTCGACAACAATTCGACCGATGGCACCGCCAATGCGCTGCATGAACAGTTTCCGCAGGTTACCGTCATCTCTCTGTCCAAAAACATGGGCGCCTTAGGCCGCAACATCGGCGTACAGCAGGCCAAAACACCGTATATTGCCTTCTGCGACGATGACTCGTGGTGGGCAGACGACGCTTTGACTAAAGCCGTCCACTATTTTAAAAGTTATCCGCAAGTCGGCCTCATTGCCGGGAGAATCTTAGTCAAAGACCAACAAAAGCTAGATCCGACTTCGGCCCTACAGTCAATAAGCCCACTTGAACCTCAAGTTGAAATGCCCGGACCAGCCATTTTGGGCTTTTTGGGCTGTGGCATTATGGTTCGCAAAGATGCCTTTGAGCAAGTCGGCGGCTATAATAAGCACATTTACTTTAGTGGGGAAGAAGAGCTGTTAGGCATAGACTTGGCCGCCGCCGGCTGGGGGCTAACCTACTGCGATGACATTATTGGTCATCATTACCCCTCCACAGTACGCCAGATGCCCCAGCGCTACCGTATGGGAGCCCGCAATGTTATTCAGGCTGCCTGGATGCGTCGACCCCTAGGCAGTGCCATAGCTAAGACAGCAGACATCGCCAAACAAGGCCTCACCAATCCCGATAAAGCCATCGGCCTGCTGCAGGGTATAGCCAGGCTGCCATTGGCCCTTAAAAATCGCCACGTCATTCCCGACTGGCTTGAAGAACAAATTCAAACCTTGGAAGATCAAAACGCCATCCTGTCCCGCCGGGCCACCCTCAAACAGCGCCAACATGCCCAAGCTCAGACCCTTGCCGCCAAATTGACATCATAAGTACTTGAGCTTCGCGCCGACTTTTGGCGGCAAGTCCCGCCAGCTGATATAATCGGCCAAATGGTAGAGGGGTACACAGAAAGGGAGCAAACGTGAACAGGCGAGATTGGCTGAACACCTTGAACAATGTCGGTCGTCACAAGATTACCCTCATCCCTTCCAGTCAGCACATTGCTATGGAGGACATAACGCAGCGGTGGTTTCCTGGCCGTCAAGTAATTGTCTGTGATGCCTACGTCAAAGACATAGAAAAAGAGCAGGAGATTATTGGCGGGTATCAATTTGGTCTGGTTATTAATATTGACCATCATGCGCCCACCGCAACTATGGCCCGACCCATTTCCAGTACGCCACTGGCTATTGAATACGTTAGGGACAACGGAGTGGCGGACCAAAATGACGAAGTGGTTATTAATCATACCGACTGCGATAGCCTTCTCAGTGCAGCTATTGTGGCCGGCATCATCGCACCCGATCAGATCTTCGCTGAAGCAGCCATCGCCGCCGACCATACAGGGGAGCGTAATGATGTAGCCGATCTGCTGCAGGCGTGTGGCAATTTTCGCGATGTCGACTTCTCATTGCGCAACCTGGCCAAACTGCAGCTTGGTCTAATTCTGGAGCCAAAAGCGCAGCAGGCCCTAGATGCCCAACGACAAGATCGACGGCGCGCCACACAACTAGTTAAATCCGGCGCATTTCACTTCATGCCTAACGGGGTAGCCTGGGTCAAAACACCTTCCAGAATTGATGGAGTATTTTTCCCCGCCTTACTCCCACAAGCCAAAGTTATTCTACAGGTGACGCCCATCGCGGGTACCGACAAATTTGGTATGGGGTTAAGGCTTGGACTAGCAGCACCTGAAGATATGACCATCCATAACCTGGATATCCAGAAGCTAGACCCAGCCTTTGGTGGCCGATGGAACGCCGGTAACAACAAGCGAGCTGGAGGCTCATCGCTTCAGCCAGAAGAGTACGCTCGTCGACTAGACAGCCTGGTAGCGCAGTGGTCTAGCTGATACGTCGCAATCAATGCGTCCGCTGGTAAGCTAACCTCGTCCCGGCCACTCGATCGGGGCTCTCTTGCTTAGGCTGCCAACGTGATTTGGAGAGCCAGAGGGTTAGAAGTTAAAGGAGATCTAGGCATGAAGCTTGTCCACAGGATTCTGGCATATACCCTGATCTGGCTGGAAAAGCTTGCGCGATGGCTTGGCCTGCGACCAAAACCATCTAAGCATTCCAGTGATAACGATTAGCGCTATCCACCTTAGGTGCTCCGAAACACTAACGGAGCACCTTTATTTACGCCTTTGAACGGAATAGTTCTTCAATAATTTCTTCCAACGGCACCGATTCCACCCTCATATCTACCACCTCAAAATCAGCCGAGATTCGAGCAATAGCCGCCACCATACCTTTGGCCGGAATTTCCAGCAGGGCCGTCTCGTCATCGGACTTCAGCACCTCACCAAATGCGCTCAGCACTTTAACCACAGGCACTTTATCAAAAGTAAACCGTACAAACCGCTGCGACTTATAATGACTTAGCAGAGAATCTAGCCGATCATCATAAATTTTTTGGCCATGATTAATCACCAACACTCGGTCACACACCTGCTCCACGTCATCCATATCGTGGCTAGTCAGTACCAAGGTAATCTCATCCTCCTGCTGAATCTTACGCAAAAATAAACGGATATTCTTTTTAGCAATCACATCCAGCCCAATCGTCGGCTCATCCAAAAATAACACCTTCGGCTTATGGAGAATAGCGCCAATCAATTCCAGCTTCATCCGCTCACCCAGCGACAACCTGCGCACTTGGGTAGTTAGAAGATCCTTTACCTCCAGCAATTCAGCCAACTCCGCCACCCGCCGCTCAAAAATGCGTTGCGGGATAGCATAAATATTCTGCAACAGCCAAAAACTCTGCTTAGCCGACAAATCCCAGTTCAGACCAGCTTTATTGCCCATCACCAAGCCAATCTGACGTAAAAATTCCGGATTACGGTCAAACGGCGTGTAGCCCAACACCTGCACCGCTCCGCCACTCGGTGCAATCAACCCAGTCATCATCTTAGTGGTGGTCGTTTTACCCGCCCCATTCGGCCCCAAAAAGGCCACCGACTGACCAGACTCGATCGCAAATGAAATATCCTGCACTGCCTGCTTTTCTTTCCACTCCGGCCGCCATATCCCCGTAATCATATTCCTATTCCCGCGGCTGCGATACGTTTTGGATAAATGTTTTGCTTCAATAGCACTCATAGAGCTAACCCTTTCAAGATGATGCTGAGGTGTAATTCTTTAGCGCCTGACGCCACCCCCAACTTTTAAAACTAAACAGCAATAGCGCTGCTATCACCGCTAAAGCCAGTCCCCATAAGGGGTCGGACTTATGCAGCATCACCGATGCCACGAGTGACGCCGGTACTAGCGACGGAATAAGTAGGGTTAGGCCAAACCGTAACTGCTGCCCAACACCTTCATACGGAATACCCATATCTAGAAACGGATACGATAAATTCAAAATATCTGCCGCCTGACCAAACCAGAACACCGGCAAGCCCATTAAAAACAAAAAACCATTGATAGCTATCTGACCGCATATAAACACCACTACGCCTATCAGAAAGTTCAACCCGGTCACTTCAATCTGAGACCAGTTAATGGCCAGAATGACAAACGAAATAGCCGGAATTCCGTCCCGCAGTACTGACAGAATACTTATATTACGGACCGTGGTGTAGAACAAGGAGGGGAGTGGCTTAGCCAACAGCATATCAAAACTTCCATCATTAACCGATTGGATCATTGTCTGTACATTATTAAAGCTCCAGGCGTACACCGAGTAAAAGCTGACTTGTCCTATTAAGATCAAAAATAACATTTCATCTCTGGTATAGCCGGCCAACCTATCCACATTGGCATAAATAACCGTCACAAACACTAGGTAGGTGATAGTAAACATTACTGTGGAAATCACGTTGCCCCAAGCATCGCCAAAGTGGGCCGTCTCTGTTTGCCAAGTATTTACTATATTGATCCGCAGTAGAGTTAGTCTAAATTGCAAGGGATTAAATACCGATCGCTTCATAGTTTTTTAGCCCTCGTCTCCAAATAGTTAAAGATAGCCACAGCAAAAAGATACTCCAGAATAATCCACCACCTAAGCCAATCCAAACCTCCGTACTCATCTGCGTAATTCGGACTGCATGGGCTGGTCCGTATACGGCGGTGGCAAAGGGCAAACTAACAGCAGCGGTTTTTAATATGCCGGGGAATAAATAGAGCGGCACAGTCGCTCCGGATAACACGCTAATCACATGCTTTGAAGCATTGCGAAAGCCGGCCGATTCGGTGGTATAAAAAGCCATAGTACCGATAAGAATATTAATACTCAAAGAAATAACCGCCGCCATTGGCAAGTAGAGGAGAAATAAAGCCCAACCCAGCCAACTGGTCGGAGGCTGCAATAATAGGCCGGCTACAACAAACAGGATCGAAGTGCAGAAATTTACTCCACGGTCGCCCAACCGCCGCGACAACTCGTACCATAACGGATTAACCGGCATAATCAGCGCCTGGGAAATCCGCCCCCTCTTAATCTCTTTGGCTAGGAACGACCCAAATTTAAGCCCTTTAAACAACAGCAGATTATTAATCCCCGTCGCCAACAGAAAGTAGGCCACTAAGGTCTGAATATGTAGCTGTTGCTGCGAGCTGGCCGCCACAATTGACCATAGCAACACCACAAAGCCAAACTCAAACACCGGCCGCAACACCGACGCCACTAGCTCGATCGGATAATTAAAATACACCCCAAAATTAAACCAAGCAATCCGACCGTACAAATCCATCGCCCACCATTTTACGCCATCTCAGTATAATTAGAAATGGGTCAACTAAATCTGCTGTAGGGCAAGCTAGGTCCTCTGAGATACGGACCTTCCAGGTCAGAAATCATCTGGCTCAACCCGTGGGTTAGGCCAGGCAAGGGAGTTGCTTAAAGATAGTTGACCCACCGATATGTCCTGAGCTGGCCATATTCATTATGGAGCGCAGCCGAGATTTGGCGCAAAAGTATTGCATCATAGCAGCTTGACTATAAGACCTATAGGGAGTAAAATGTTCTTCGCGCTGTCCCAACGGTTGGACGGAAAATAAAGGAGTTGCTGCGGTGGCAGTTGAAGAAAAATCAGTCGCGGTTATCGGTCCCAATGCGCCGGTTTTTGCCCGGCAGCTGACACAAGTCTCGCTGCTGGAAGCTGAGATTAACCAGCTGAAGGAAGAGATTGCCCGTAGCCGAACGGGATTGTTTAAGCGATCCAGCATACCTGCAGACCAATTGCGAGTATATCAAGATCGAATTGCCAATCTTAATGTGGAGGTGCGTGGAATAGAAGCTACCCAAAAAGCGCGCGATCTAGCATTTCAGCCATACACTCCACCGTGTGATTGGTTTGTCGGATTGGCTGATCCAGAACGCGTTTTTGATATCGAGGGCAGGAGAAGGTTGCAAGATGTAGCGTTGTATTTCAACGCGCCAATCCCAACGGAGGTGTTGAAAAAATGGCAGGAAGCCAAAAAACTCAACATTTTCGACGAGTTCCTAATCGCTGGACCAGACCGAAATCTTTTTACGCATATTCCACGCCAACGACCAGTTAGCCTTTGGGTTGATCCAGTGCTGATCGGCTGCATTGGGATGAAGCCAAATGCGTCTGTCTCTAGTTTGTACCGTCAATGGGGAGGGGATGCGACAAGGATTGGCCCTGGTATACTCATTGAAGGTTTCTCCACTTTCCTGGTAGCTTACTGGGACCTGGAGAAGGACCTCGAGTTCATGGCCGGTCAACACTGAGCTGTTAGATTCAGATGACTTGCCTAGCCGAGTCAAGCGCAGCGCACAGGGTAGCCTCATAGCTACCCTGTATTCATTTTCATCCTGTAAAGTAACCACCTAACTAATAAATGGTTGCGGCACCGCCCGGTTATTTAATTAATGACCTTGACATTTAGAGCTAGGGTGGGTATAACGCCTCAGATCAATTCTGACTCAATGAGAGAGAGGCACCTATGATCTGGAAGATGAGTTGTGATGACCCGTTTATGTCCCAAGTCTTGCAGGAAGCGATCTGGCAGGCGCAGAGTCAGCTCAAGACGAGCAAATCCAATTTGCCAGGCTTGAAAAAGCTCTTTGGTCAAATAGGCTGGCGAGTTATTACCATGCCGGAAATGGCCCAGAAGCTGAACATAACACCTGATCAGTTGCACGACATGTTTAGGCGAGGCAACGAGCTTGATATAAAAAAATCCTGGTTTGGGTTTGGCCCACAAAAGGACTACTTTATGTCCGACTACGCCATGGCCCATCACCCTGACTTGGAAATGTCGATAGTGCAGGTTAGTGCAGTCTCAAATCTGCCTGACTACTGCTATCAGTTTAATCCAGTTCCGATGTTGCTACTAAACAAACCCGCCGTCATATTTCAGTACCCTGGTTCAATTGTTGGTGAATGGGAGGAAGAATATGTAACCTGGAATGGGGCAGAGCTAAAGGTCATCTTTAGGCCAACTCTCCGCAAGTCAGACTTTGTCGACGTACTTTGGCAGCAACTGTTCCAGGGGTTTGACGAGCCCACCGCCAAATTCATGGGTTTTGAGCCAACGGCCATCACTCTACCTGGCCGTCCTTCGGACTACTTCTTCAGTCCAATCCCGGACTAACAACTTCGCAGACCTAGCGCCTCCGCCCTTCGGGGCGGAGCACTTCTTTCTCTATGCTAATTTAAATACCCAAGCACTCAGGCGTCATTAGGCGCACTCAAAATAACTAAAATTGTTACTATAGGCCCTTATTTATGGTATACTGCGCCAGTCTAAACTAGTTCAGTCTACAAAGGAGAGAAATGTCGTGATTGGCGTTGGAGGTCAGTTTGCACTACCTGCCCTGGGTAGTGGACGCATTCAAGTTGACGGCTGGCAAACAAGCCTGCCACAAACCAGCCGTTATTTCAAACCAATTCTAGAGATTGGCCAAATATCTACACCATCCGACTACTGGCTGGTCGGTTGTTATCAAGAGATTGACCAAGTTGGTGAAGTTTGGCGAGACAAACAGCGGATCAAAATATCCGCTTCTATGCTTCAGCACAAACTGGATACTCGTCAGGCAACTGTAATTAGGGACGGCAGTCCAATTAAAGGGACTATTCCAGATGTTCCTCCCCACCAAGACTACCAACGTGTCGAAGTTTTTGGGGCTGTGCGCTATAGCAATGGCCAGGAGAAGGTCTGGTTTCGTACTCCAGGTTGGACCATTGTCGATAAGATTTACTTCGGCATTATGATTGGGCTGGTGGTCGCCCTGCTGGCGGCGGCGTTGGCTATCGCTATTCTCGACTCCGCAGCTGACTCATTCGGTATCGGAATCTTGGCATTCGTTCCATTGGTTGCGGCGGTAATATGCTGGCGGACCACCGATCAATGGGCCGATCATATCGATATTGCCATCGACAAGTTTGAGCAAAAGTTCCCAAACTTTGGCTGGCGATAAATCGCTCTTAAAATGGCGGCTCAATCGAGCCGCCATTATTTTTATCAAAAATAATTTAACACTGTTAAATTATGATACAATAGCCGTCAACTTTGTAGAGAGATGAGTAGAGAACAAGGAGCTGGAGATGAAAGTCGCCATCACCCAAGTGCTCGACAAAGAGCAAATCCGGCATTCATTCGCCATCGATTGTAGCCAGATGCCCAAAAGCCTGGCTCGCAATTTAGAGCTAGTCGTGGAGAGGACAAAGTTCTTTGATTTGCCGCGTGTTATGCGGGAAGAGCGGGAAAGTTTACGGGGTGATCGCTTAAAACTTAGCATAACAAGGGGTGGCCAACATCATACTATTCACGGGGAGTACTTCGCCTTTCCAGAGCAACTCCACTACCTGGTCAGGCAGTCGTTCGACTTCTTCCTGCGTAATAGCCAGGGGAGCGACAGGGCTACAGCCGAAGCCTTCAAGGTTGCTCAGGATTTGCACAATCACCAAGCCGTCGTGGATGCGTACGCCAAAGTATACGGCAAGTGGAGCCCCACACTGTATTACAATCCGCACCTAACTTTCCGCTATGCCCAGTTTATAGCGACTTGGGTTGAACACGAGGACTACTTCGATGACCGACCAGAATTTAAAGCCAAGGCCAATAAAGCTGCGGTCGAAAAACTCGCTGACCTAGTCGAAGAGGAGCCACTATTCCTCGAAGTTAGCAAGGAGCTGGCTATTGTACTGAGGCAGGCAACGCCAGAGGATCTAGCTGGCGACGAGTTCAAAGAAATCCAGGCAAGGGTAACTACGCACATGGCGTACCTAAAGATGGAATATCCCCAGGAATAACCCCTGGCTCAACAAACTATATCAACAAACCAAGGCGGCTAAATGCCGCCTATATTTTTTAACATTACCCACAACCACCCTCCAGTTTAAAAATGCACAAATAAGCCAGCACGAAGCACCCTGAGATTCTCAGGCATAGAAATTCTCTTAATATCCCATTCTCCCGAGATGTTCTGAGTGGCCCATATTAGATGTAGAAACTATTACCGACTCTAGGCAGTAAACAAATAGAACAAATAGAGTGACGACCAATAAAAAATACGCCTGCCAGAACATCTGGCAGGCGTGAGTAACTTACGGTAAGTGGTAATTGGGATGTCCCACAGGTTTCAGGCCGAACGAAGTTACAGCAAATCCCCGTACCCAGACTCCAACTTCAGCCTTTTCAGGCGCCCAAGTTTTCTGTAGAGCCGTACACAGTTCGGCCAGAACCGCTTCCTGCAACCGCGAAGCTTTAGCTGCTGGCCATTCACTTAAGCTACTATTGGAAAACTCGGTCTCAATATCCACGTTGAGAGGTAATGCATTGACCGTATAGTCCGGCACAATCCAGATTGCCTCAATCTCCTGCACTTGGCGGCCCGTGTGAGAAGCAATTGTCCTCATCACCGCCTGGCTAACTGCTTTCTTCTGCTCATTGCTGAGCGGAAAAACTGCAGGATCAACCATAAATAGAGCCCGTGGCATGTCTACCTCCTTTTTGCCAAGACAACCGCCGGTCAGAGCGCCGGTAAGCCGACCGAGTATACCACATAGTCAGTTCAGAGAAGATGGATACCTGACCCACACTCACTTTTTCGACATTCCCGTGTAGGCAGGAAGCCTCCTGTCATTCTCGACCTGATCGAGAATCAGCCCCGATGTATCAGGAGACGGGAGCGTGACGTGTTATTTTTGCCTGAAGAGTTTTAAAAGTGAGTGTGGGGCAGATCTCACAATAGGCATACTCGCTATCTGGTATAATCTCCCTCATGAGTTTACAAATCGGGATAGTCGGTGTGATGTCCCAACTTTAGCATTCACTTTTCACCTTCAACTTCAACCTCCGAATAAATTTAGAAATATAACACTACGAGACAAGCAGGGAAGAATTGTAAGTAGCAAGGCTTGCCATATATCAAAGGTATGAAAAAGGCAGGCACTAAGTGCCTGCCTCGACGGTAGTAGGAAGAGCATGCTTGAGTGAGTTCATCCGCCCCGTTAGCACCTCCTCGACCATTCTCGGTAGACGCCATTCGTCATAGCGTCCCGGATGAATCGGGATTTGCACCCGACTTTTGAATAATTCCTTGCCTCTACCTGGAGTGTCATCGTATAGAAACGACACCATCCAAGTCGCATTGTAGGCGGCAAACTCAAAAGGAGAAGTGTCGTCGTAACAGCTCCAGCATTCGCACTGAGCGCAAAATTCCTGTTGTTCAAACAAGGAGTCGAGCTCACCGCAAACGAAACGGATCTGAGAGTCACTCAAATAGCCAAGGAGCTCAAATCGGTAGGGGAGCTCGATAAGCAAAGTGGCGATGGTTTCACCAGCCTTACCCGCAATGTCGTGATTTTGCTCCCTGCTCAGGTCAATGCCGAGCCTTCCCAGCTGAAGCACGTTCAACTCTGTCTCGATAAAGACCGGTGGCTGAACGTAATCATGGGAGAGGCTGCGACGGCGCATGAACTTAAGGTAGAAGAAAATTCCGGCAAGAGCTAGGAAGTCCTCTGTCTGATTGGTCTTGCGCTGCTCAATTCGAGCTAGAAGTCGTGCGCGTTCTTTGGCCGCACCTACTCCCACACCCAACCGAGCGTCAAGCTGAGCCAGTCGTTGCTCAGGTGAAAGGTTGATAACATGAGAAACGTGGACCAGGTCGTTCATTCGTCACTCCCTAAGGCTGTAAAGTGCTAGCTACCAGATATAGCTATTATATTTTAATAATTTCAAAATGTCAAACTATAGGTTATAAAGTATTGATAAAATATCTGATATAATACCCATCATGTCTTTAAAAATCGGCATCGTTGGCTTACCTAACGTTGGCAAATCCACTTTATTTAATGCGCTTTTAAAAAAGTCTCAGGCTTTGGCGGCTAACTATCCGTTTGCCACCATTGAGCCCAATGTTGGTGTGGTGCCCGTGCCGGACGAGCGGCTACAGGCCTTGGCAAAGCTATATAATCCGCCATCTGTTGTTCCGGCTACTATCGAATTTGTCGATATTGCTGGCCTAGTCAAAGACGCCGCTAAAGGTGAAGGCTTAGGCAATCAGTTCCTCAGCCATATTCGTGAAGTCGACGCCATTGTTCATGTTTTGCGCGAATTTGGCGATGATAATGTTATTCACGTCGAAGGCCGCGTTAATCCTACCGAGGACCAACAAATTATCCAAACCGAGCTACTTTTGGCCGATCTAGCCGTCTTGGAAAAAGCCAACCGCCCTCTCAAAGGCTCCGTCAGCAAAGAAGAACAATTCCGTCATCAAGTCATCGCCAAGGCTCATCAATCGGTAGAGCAAGGCGACGCGGCAGCCCTTCAGTTACTAACAGAAGACGAGAAAGCCGCGATTAGAGACCTTAATCTACTCAGCCTCAAACCCGTCATTTATCTCCATAACGTCGACGAAGATCAACTCCTTCAACCTCAACCCCTCCCGCCAGGTCACTTACACGTCAGCGCTCAAATTGAAGCCGAGTTAGCCACCTTATCTGACCAGGAAGCCACAGAATATCTAAAAGAACTGGGAGTAGAGCAGAGCGGCTTGGACAAAGTCATTACTGCTGCCTATGACCTCTTAGGTCTAATGAGCTTCTTAACCGCCGGCGAAAAAGAAGTCCGCGCCTGGACCATTACCAAAGGCAGTAAAGCTCCACAAGCCGCCGGCCAAATTCACTCCGACTTTGCCACCAAATTTATCCGCGCCGAAGTCATTAACTGGCAAGACCTCATTGCTGCCGGCAGCTGGCCCGAAGCCAAAGCCAAAGGCCAAGTCCGCATGGAAGGCAAAGATTACATAGTGCAGGATGGGGACGTGATGGTGATACATCATTCGTAAAATGCGGAGCATTTTGAAGCGTCCAGCGTCCAGTTTCAAGCGTCCAGTTTTTGTGTTGACGAATAGAGCATCTTCTTTACTTCAACAACAGTTTGTAGAGACTTATCCAAATCTCTTAAGGATAGTCGCGCAATAGACTGACAGACAAGTAGCTGAGTTTCAAGCTCGGCGGCAGACCCCAGCGCAATGCTAAGAAAGTGTATAAATTCTTTACGGTGTCTCCTTAAGTGTCCCTCAGCGATATTGCTTGGAATTGCCACAGCCGCTCGTTGCATTTGTGAAACTAGTCCAAACTTTTCCTCGCTTGGCAATAAGTCTGTTAACAGATAAACCTCTCTTACCAGCTCCATTGACTTCTGCCAGACTAGCAAGTCTTTATAAGTATAAGTTTTCATAATGCGATTCTACGCCCCATGTCAATCCCATCTCTCTGGACGCTTGAAACTGGACGCTGGGCGCTTCTCATAGCCCCCTTGTCAAAGCTATATCCCAGTGTTATAATCCACCAGATAAAACAACCCCTACTAAGGTAACTTTATGAAAATTTATGAATTAATGGTCATTCTAGATGGCAGTTTGACAGAAGAAAAGTATAAAGAAGCACTTGAGCAGGTTGAAAAAACCATCAAGACCAAAGGTGGCACTGTCACCGCTCTCGACGAGTGGGGCAAGCGCAAGTTAGCCTACGAAATTAAGCATCAGGACTTCGGCTACTACGCCGTTAGTCGATTTACCGCCGAAAAAGCCAGCGTCCCAGCTGAGATTCAGGCTTCCTTAAAGATCCAGGATAACGTGCTTCGATCTATGATTACCTTAGCCAAGGCTAAAAAACCTACCACCAAGACTGACACTGACGCCAAGTCAGCTAAAAAAGAAGTCGCCGCTACAACGGCAAAGGAGTAATCTGTGGCCTTAACTCTCAACAAAGTCCAAATTATCGGCAATGTTACTCGTGATCCCGAATTGCGCTACACTCCCAACGGGGCAGCTGTATGCGACTTAGGGGTTGCCACCAGCCGGTCGTGGCGGGCTAATGAGAATAGCGATTGGCAGGAGGAAACCGAATTCCACAACATCGTAGTTTGGAGCAAGCTGGCTGAACGCTGCGCCGAGCAGTTGGCAAAAGGTAAAAAAGTCTACGTCGAAGGTCGTTTGCGCACTCGTTCCTGGGAGACTCCAGAAGGTGAAAAGCGCTATAAAACCGAAATTGTTGCCGAAGATGTTATTTTCCTAGACCGACGCAATCGGGAAGAGGGAGAGGATTCTCCACCATCTACTTCCAGTCGCTCATCGCAGCCTAAGAAAAATGACCAGCCCACCGATGATATTAACCCGGATGAAATTCCGTTCTAAGTAAGGAAATATTTGTATGCCAGTAGCCACTCGCCGCCCAGCGGCCTCTACCACCAATAATCGCAACGCTGCCACTAATCGCAAGCCCAAGGCAGTTTTTAGTCGCAAGAAGAATTGCTTTTTCTGCCTCAACCCAGAATTTGAGCCGGATTACAAAGACACCGCCCGCTTGCGCCGTTATATTAACGATCGTAATCGTATTGTTGGTCAATCTAAAACCCGCACCTGTGCCCGCCATCAGCGAGCCATAGCCACGGCGATCCGCCAGGCCCGCACCATGGCCCTTTTTGCCTAACTATAATTTAAAACCAAGTATAAAATATGCGTATATGTATACATATACGCATATTTTTGTACCTAGACCTATCAGTAAATGTCAAGGCTCAAGAGTCCAAATGCCAAGCAAAGCTAATCGTAAATCGCTAATCGTTAATCGCAAACTGCAAACCGTAAACCATAAACTGATTCGAATAACGAACAAACCAATAGCCAAGTAACTACTGTCCGCCTATGGCGGAAAGTAACCAAGTAACGAATAACAGAGTCGACGAGTAGGCGAGTAGACAAGTAGACAAGTTAAGTGCCAAGGAACAAGAATCCAAATGCCAAGCAAAGGCTCAAGATGCAAAAATAAATAACACCACTAGTGCTAAAATCACCTTAACCGCTAACCGCTAACCGCTAACCGCTAACCGCTAACCGCTAACCGCTAACCGCTAACCTTTGTATCTACCCAAAGTGATGCGCGATCAACGATAAACAACCCCATCTCCCATACTGTATACTAGAAACATGTCTGCCCGTTATTTAGCCGTGCTCGATGCTGGCGCTACCATGCTTAAACTGGTGCTCTTTAGTCGCGATGACGATACGACCCACCAGCAGCTATGCGCCACCTGGGTAGCGCCACGACTCCTATTTGACGCCACCGTATCTGATTTGCTGGCACAAGCCAACGCCTGGATAGCCGATAAAGGCAAAGGCCCTCTGGAAATTGCCGTCGTTGGCCACCATGCCGAAAGCCCCGCCTTAAAAAGAATCAAATGGCGGCTCAGCCATGAAGATGCCCTCAAAGCGGTAACGCGTCGCCTTTCGTCTAGCTCTACGGTCATTGTCCTAGATATTGGCTCTCACCGCACTCACGTTGCCATGGGCAAGTACGGCAAAGTCAGCTCGGAGAATTTTGATCATGGCGTTGGCCTGGAAGCCTGGAACATAGCTCGTCAACCTCATGGTATGGAGACTATTCAATCATGGATGCAGCAAGACATTGACGATAGCGTCATTGAAAACTACCTGGCTAACAAAAGCTTATATGCTGAGATTATCCCCACCAGCCATGAGGAAGTTATGATTGAGCAGGCTGTGGCCAGGTCTATTCTGCAGGGTGTGGCTAAAGAATTGGTCTTCCCTTGGGCCGAAGTGGATATGCTAGTGGTTACTGGCGCCGTCCTAACCCAGACACCCATCGTAGCCCAAACCGTTAGTATGGTTCTCGATGGGTTAGCTCCAGTAGGCACCATTCAACTCATTTACGATCCCAACTTATTACTCATGGCTTGCGGTGGCGCTTTTGAAGCCTGGTCGCCCAAAGACTATCGCATTGGGCGCAGTCAATTGCACCAGTCATTGCAGCCATTGGGCACCATTGTCGGCCTCGACACATCTCCAGGCGGTCATCAGCGTCTGGCTAAAGTTACCCTAGATACGGGCTTAGATCAGAATCAGTCCTTAGAAGTGAGAGTAGGGGAGATACTGCAGTTACCATTACCAGAATCCGACCAAGGGACGTTGCAAGTGGTTGGCGCTCATAGTCAAACTGTTAAGCAGGCAGTCGAAGAACAAGCCGTTGGCGGCGAGGCTGGGCTTGTCATAGATGGGCGAGGCCGACCATTGCAGTTACCAGCTGACGACCGCCAGCGTCGCGCTCAACTCGTCCAGTGGGATCGCCAGCTAAATGCTCACCGCCAATACGGTCAGATTGGGGAGACAGCATGAGTCAAATTTACGTCCGTGGTATAGAACGAATTGTTGACGGGGTGGACTACGCTCTGGAGCGCCGATTACCTACTAAGGGTCAGGTGTACGCCAAGCTTGGCGACGAAGTGAAGCCAGAAACCATTATTGGAGAAGCCAAAGTAACCGCCGGCTTGCGCATTTTCCGCCTAGGTAGCCTTTTGGGGGTACCACCGCACAAAGCCAAGCAATATCTGCGTCGCACTGTTGGGTCTCGCGTCTACCAGGGCGACATTATTGCCGAGGCCCCCAAGCTATTTGGCCTTCGTTCAGTCCAGTTTTTAGCTCCCGTCGATGGCATCCTCCAGGACTTTAATCCTCAATCTGGTCAACTCACCTTGCAATTTGCCCCAGTCACCTTTCGCTTGCCAGCCGGCGTTAGAGGCAAAGTTAATCAGATTATTCCTGAAGAAGGCGTCTATGTGCAGACCAAAGCCAGTTTGTTATTTAGCTCATTTGTAGCCGGTAAATCTCGTGAGGGTCCGCTCAAAATCATCAGCCCACCAGACGCTCCCATTCCGCCACAAAGCATTGATGCCAGGCTGTCCGGAGCCATAATTGCCGGCGGCTCCCTTGTGACCAAAGACGTCATTAACCGCTGCTTGGCCGTGGGTGTTAAGGGGATTGTTTGTGGCGGGATTGCCGCCCACGACCTTCTGTCTATTAGTGGCCAGCCCAATAGTTCCGAAGATGTTGGTCTGACGCTTCTCATCACTTCTGGCTTGGGCGCCATGGCCATGGAGCCATCAACCTATCAGTTTTTAGAACGATATCGAGAACAACAGGTATTCTTAATTCCGGCCGAGAAGATGTTGGTTGCCCCTCTGCCTACCGGCATGGATATGTCTGCCAAGCAAGCTACTCAACCGATTGAGTTTTTGCCGCTCAAAGTCGGTGATGAGGTGCGTATATTATCTTCAACCCACCTGGGCAAAACGGCCACCGTCACCCAAATTTTGCCCGCCGCAACCACTCCTTTCAGCCGCACCGCCACGCCCATCTGCTTGTTGCAGTTAGGGTCCAATGATACAATTGAAATTCCGGTTACCAACATCGAAGTAGTTACCCGCCGGTAATTACACGTAAAGTAAATCGAACATCGTCAACAGAAAGCCAAAACATAAACCCAAACAACATTCTTCTCACTTCAACCTTCAACCTTCACCCTTTAACCATTAACCTTCACCCTAACCCAACACCCTCACTCATGTCCAAACCCATTCTTTCACAACCCGAAAACCTCAACCCAGAACCAGACTTTAACCAAGCATCCAGCACTCCGTTGGTCAACTCTCCTCTGGAAGACCCAGCCTCCAGCTCAACGAATATGAACGCCGTTAACAGCCCTTTTTCACACCCTCGCCAATGGCTCGGTATCGCCGCTGCCGCTATCATTCTCCTCGGCACAGGCTTTTGGCTAGGCAACAACTACCGTATCGATCTTACCCAGCCTCTTCAGCCGACCATTATTTCGGCCGATTCCGACACCGTCAATAGTCCGCTGTTTAGCCAGGTCGAAAGTTTATTAAAAAATAAATACCTACGAGCCGATGATTTAGATGATAAAAAATTAATGTACGGAGCTATTTCCGGCTTGGTTTCAGCTGCCGGCGATCCCTATACCTCCTACTTTAACCCCGATCAGAACAAGGATATCGAGTCGCAACTCTCCGGCACCTACGAAGGTATAGGTTGCGAATTAGGCTATAACAAAGACAAGCAATTAGTTGTAGTAGCGCCAATTAAGGATACACCTGCCGAAAAAGCCGGCTTAAGATCGGGCGACATAATCGCCAAAATCAACGGCAAAGACAGTCTTAACATGTCGCTAACCGAGGCCGTTAGTCTCATTCGCGGTAAAGCCAACACCTCAGTTGAACTGACCTTGGTCAGAGAAGGGGCCGATGCTCCCATTATCGCCAAAATTACCCGCCAGCAAATTACTGTTGATAGCATCGATTTAAGTTTTAAAGATAATCCTAACGCTGCAGCTGGTAATCAACAATTTGCCTATCTGCATCTTAGCCGGTTTGGCGACACTACTATTCAAGAGTGGGATCAGGCTGTTAGTCAGATAGTAGCGCGTCAATCAAAAGCACTCATTCTGGACTTGCGCGACAACCCTGGTGGATACTTGGACGCCGCCATTCACATTGGCTCCGAATTCTTTAAAGATGGCGAAATCGTTGGTCAGCAAGATGCTCAGGGTCACGTTGAGAAGTTTAACGTTAACCATGGCGGCCGTCTGACTGATATACCAGTAGTTGTGCTGATTAATGGCGGTTCGGCTTCCGCGTCCGAAATTGTCTCAGGAGCGCTCAAAACACGAAATCGGGCCACAATTATCGGCGAGAACTCTTTTGGTAAAGGCAGCGTGCAGCAAGTTATCGACCTAGCCGATCAAAGCAGCTTGCACGTTACCATCGCTAAGTGGTTACTACCAAACGGGGACAATATCGACAAAGTCGGTATCAAGCCCGACCAGGAAGTCAAGCTAACCCAAGAGCAGCTTAGTCAAGGTCAAGACCCTCAACTGGACGCTGCTATTCAAGCAGCCGCCAAGTAAGAATAAGCTCTAAGAGCCAAACTCAAATTCTAACGCAGTTTGCCTAAAACTTTTTTTAGAATTCAAGACGTGGCCCTTCTGACCTTTCATCTTATTTTTCTCTTACCAACTAAGCTTACAATTGGTGTATTATTGGGTTAGAAAATAGAAAATAAAAGCAGTTTAATAAACATTTTACTCTACTACTATTTTCTAGTTTCTATTTTCTAGTTCAAATCTAAGGAGTCTTTATGCCAAAAAAAGAATCAACTGAGTCAGAGCCAATCATCGAACAGTCCGATCCTATGCAATCTGACCAACAATCCAATACAGCCCTGCCTAACGATCCAATCCATGACGAGCCAATCTTTGTCAGTCCGTCAGATGCGCCCAAAAAAGCCAGCAGCAAGGCGGCTATGGCTGTAGTTGTAGTGATTATCCTGGCCCTTTTGTTGATTGGTAGCGGCTGGCTATCTCAGCTGTCTCACGCCATCAATGACTGGGTGGCTGGCCTACGCACTACTACCACCACGCTTAATCAGAAAGTTGTCAACGAAGAGTCGCTTGTCATTGATGTCGCCAAAAAGACCCAACCGTCTGTTGTATCTATTGGGGCCAGCCAAAACCTGTCCAATTTCTTGGGTCAAGGCTCAACCAATCGATCGCAGGGTATTGGTACCGGTTTTATTATTAAAGCCGACGGTATTGTCCTAACCAACAAACACGTCGTCTCCGATTCATCAGTTAAATATTCCGTCGTCACCAATGACGGTAAAAAATACGATGTTAAACAAGTCTATCGTGATCCAGCCCACGACCTGGCCATTATTAAAATTGACGCTAAAGACTTAACCCCATTAGACTTGGGCGACTCTAGTAAGCTCCAAGTCGGCCAGTTTGTCATGGCTATTGGGAACGCCTTGGGTCAATTTTCCAACACGGTTACCACGGGCGTCGTCTCTGGCTTGGGCCGTGGCATTACTGCCGGCGACCCATTTGGTGGATTTCAGGAGCGCTTAGATGACGTAATTCAGACCGATGCTGCCATTAATCCCGGTAACTCAGGTGGGCCGCTGCTCAACTCAGCGGGTCAAGTCATTGGCATTAACACGGCCGTTTCTCAAGATGCTCAAAATATTGGCTTTGCCATCCCGGTTAATGTAGCCAAGCCTGTCATCGACGAATTTAATCGCACTGGCAAAATTTCCGGCCCTCCATTCCTAGGCGTTGGCTATCAGGTCATCAGCAAACAAGCTGCCTTACTCAACAGCGTTCCGCAAGGCATGTACCTAACGCAAATCGTCAACGATAGCCCTGCCGCCAAAGCCGGACTACAGGCAGGAGACATTATTACTAAGCTGGATAACAAAAAAATGACCGAAGATGAAGACTTGGCCGACTATATCCAATCAAAGAAAATCGGCGACACCGTCACTATCGAATACTACCGAGAAGGCGACACTAAGACGGTCAAAGCAACGCTAGTAGAAGCGCCGGCTCAGTAAGGGGTCAGAAAGTAGAATCTAGAAAATAGAAAATAGAAGACAAATTAGAAATAACGAATCAGAGCAAAATCAAAATCAGAAAAAGATTAAAAACAAGAACGCGCCCTGTACCAAGTCCATTAACGACTAGCTCAGGGCGCTTTGTTTCAGAGGTAGAAAATTTGTCAAATTAAGGCTAGTCTATTTTCCAAGCAATAAAAACCCCTGTATTGCCGG
Source organism: uncultured Candidatus Saccharibacteria bacterium (assembly GCA_964536215.1). Lineage (GTDB taxonomy): Bacteria > Patescibacteriota > CAZHWT01 > CAZHWT01 > CAZHWT01 > CAZHWT01. The sequence goes on along the minus strand of CAZHWT010000007.1, from coordinate 892 downwards.
CAATGCCGGGCAATACAGGGGAAAAATCAACACTCTTCACCTCGTACACAAAATCGTGCTTCGGTGCGCAAGTGTCGTGCGCTTTAGCCGACAGGCAGGCAGCTCCGTCTTTAGTGACCACCAGAGTCCCGACCATTGGCGCTATTTGTGGCTCTACACAGCTTAAAACGACAGCATATTCGCCTGGTTGTAGTCGACCAGCAATCTGTCCTTGACTATTGGCCTTAAAATCCCAGTTGCCTCGAATCAAACTACAGTCCGACAAGAGCTGATCAGTAATGTTATTACTATCAGCAATAGTCAACTGCAGTCGAAACTGTCGAGGTGGCTCCGGCCGCAAGCTATAGCCTATGCCACCAATTGCGAGTAGCATAGCAGCGATAGCTAGCCAAACGATCAAACGGACCATGTCACCTCCCTAACCAGTCAAGGCCGCCTCATTAATCATTGGCGACTCCGGCGTAGCTTGGCAAACGACTGTGTTCCCAAGCGCATCTTGGCACTCGTAAACGCCAACCACATAATTATCCGTCCAAGGGTAATCACCATCAAAGCCGACAGCGATAAATCCTAACCACAGGACAATTATAATGGCAATGACCAGCAAGCCAGAGAATAGTCTGCTATTGAGAAACCATCTCATTTTTTCCTCTCCTTTCAAGAGCCTAGCCGAAATATAACCCTATAGGCGAAAATAGTCAAGCCGCACCGCAGCGTGGTAGTAGGCGAGTCGGCAAGTTAAATGCCAAGGAACAAGAATCCAAATGCCAAGCAAAGGCTCAAGATGCAAAAATAAATAACACCACTAGTGCTAAAATCACCTTAACCGCTAACCGCTAACCGCTAACCGCTAACCGCTAACCGCTAACCGCTAACCGCTAACCGCTAACCG
>CAZHWT010000006.1:39859-42586 GCA_964536215.1 uncultured Candidatus Saccharibacteria bacterium | reverse complement strand
CGAACCAGCGAAAGGGAGGTTTTATGATTAAATTGAAGCGAGTGTATGAGGAGGCGGAGGTTGGGGATGGGTATCGAGTGTTAGTGGATCGATTGTGGCCGCGAGGAGTTTCTAAGGAGGAGGCTAAGGTTGATGAGTGGTTGAAAGAAGTGGGGCCGACGACGGAGTTGCGTAAGTGGTTTAATCATGGCCCTGAGCGGTTTGAGGAGTTTAAGCGTAAGTATATAACTGAATTGCAGGCAAACCACGAAGTGGTAGAGCGATTGCGGGCTATTGTGGCTCAGCATTCGACAGTGACGCTGCTGTTTGCGGCTCATGATGAGGAGCATAATCAAGCCGTTGTCATTAAAGAGTTTTTATTGCGATAAAACACTTTAATAATATAGAAACTCGAATTTTGAAATACGAAACAAATGAGAAATGAGAGAAAGGATTAAATGGTTTCTGTAGATACTGATTTGTCATTCCTGAAATTAATTCAGGAATGACATTGTTAGTGGTTTTGGCCAATTTGTCTTTGTTTTTAAATATTTTATTATTTTAATTTGTTTCGTATTTCTCGCTTTGGTAGTTCGAATTTGGTTATGGTGTGGCTTCCTGTGCCTTTAACTTATGCGTGGGCGATGATGAGCTTCTGATAGGAGATCGTCTAAATCCAGGGGGTCGGTGGTCATGGTAATTTTGCCGTTTTTGATGGGCCAATCCGATTTGGGTTTGTCCCAGTATAATTCCAGGCCGTTGTGGTCAGGGTCTTCCAGATAAATAGCCTGGCTAACACCGTGGTCGGCGGCACCTTGGATGGGATAATTGTGATTGATGAGGCGCTGGAGAGCTTTGGCCAATTCTTTGCGGGTGGGATAGAGAATGGCGGCGTGGTAGAGTCCCGTGTGACCAGCGGGTGGATGACCGCGATGGCTGTCCCAGGTATTGAGACCAATGTGGTGATGGTAGCCGCCGGCGGAGAGGAAAGCCGCAGAGCCGAAGTCGTCGACGAGCTCGAAGCCTAAGATGTCTTGGTAAAATTTAATAGAGCGGGCCATGTCAGTGACTTTAAGATGAACATGGCCAATCTTGGCTTCGGGATGGATGGGTTGAGACATGGATTTAGTATACAGGATACGGTATGGGTGGTGTATAGCGATAGGTGTGTAGCATAGTCTAGCCGCTGATTGCTTTGCGCTTTGTATGTTGAGTTATATACTGGTTAGGTATGTTTAAGCTTTTTCAAGGTGGTCGAGACCCATTGTGGCATGTGCAAGTTGTGATGTTGGCGGTGATTGGGTTGCAGTTGCTGACTAATTCCAGCCTAGTTCCGTATAACAAGTATATTTTGATTAGTTTGGAATTGGCGTTAATGGTGTTAGTGGCGCTGATAACACCACGAGGGTACGGGCGGATTTCTAAGTCGCGACGAGGGTTGATGGTGGTGGTGATTGGGGTTATTACGATTGCTAATGCGGCGTCATTATTACTGTTGTTGGAGGCGCTGTTTTATGGTTCTGTAGCGGTGACGGGGAGAAGTTTGTTGCTGAACGGGCTAAATATCTATGTGACTAATATATTGATGTTTGCGCTGTGGTATTGGGAGGTGGATGGGGGTGGGCCGGATCGACGGGTGACAAATTCTGCGACTAAGCAGGACTTTTTGTTCCCTCAGATGTTGCATCCGCAATTGTTTGGGGCGGAGTGGGTGCCGGGATTTTTGGATTACTTGTATTTATCGGTGACTAATGTGACAAATTTTGCTTCAGCAGATACACAGCCGTTAACGCACCGAGCTAAGTTGTTGATGATGACGCAATCGTTTGTGGCGGTGGTGACGGTGGTGTTAGTGGCGGCGCGGGCGATTAGTATCATGAACTGAGATACGAATGAGTTTTTAGTTTATAGTTTTACGAATATACGAATAGGTAGCATCCGAATTACGAATGGCAATGCGAATGCTGCAAATATGCGAATATACGAATGACACGGTTCCAATACGCCTAATATGCCCAATATGCCCAATACACCATTTTCCCCCCCTAGGAGCCCAAGGATACCTAGGTGAGTGGTGAGTAGTGAGTAGTTATGCGAATAACGAATAACGAAGCATCGAATCAACGAATAAACGAATACGCTATCTCCTGGATGGTATGATGGAGTAGTGAATAATTCCCTCGATCCAATTAAAGAGCCGGATTTGCCCGATTTATCGGATTTGCCGATTGTGCCGCGGTTGGCGGAAATTACGCAGACGGTGCGGGATAATCCGGCTACGGTGATTATTGGCGCAACTGGTAGTGGTAAGACGACTCAGGTGGGGCTGCATTTGTTGCGGCAGGGGTTGGCGGATGAGCGGCGGATTGGTATTACTCAGCCGCGGCGGATTGCGGCTACGTCGGTGGCGGAGTTTGTGGCTCGGTTGTATGGCTGTGAAGTAGGTGAAGAGGTGGGGTACCAGATCCGATTTGATGATAAGACGATGGAAGGGACAAAGTTAAAGTTTATGACGGAGGGGATTTTGCTGCAGGAGGCGGCACATGACCCGTTGTTTACTAAGTATAATGTGCTGATTTTTGATGAGGCTCATGAGCAGGGGCTGAATACGGATATTGGCATGGGATTGGCCAAGCGGGCGCTGCAACAGCGGTCGGATTTAAAAGTGATTGTGATGTCGGCCACTATCGATACGGGTCGATTTTCGGAGTATTTTGATAATGCGCCAGTGATTACGGTGGAAGGGCG
>CAZHWT010000006.1:0-39759 GCA_964536215.1 uncultured Candidatus Saccharibacteria bacterium | reverse complement strand
CGGGTCGATTTTCGGAGTATTTTGATAATGCGCCAGTGATTACGGTGGAAGGGCGGTCGTTTCCGATTGCGACCGAGTATTTGACAGCGGAAGATAATCAGGCAGCTTTGGCGTTGTTCCATGAGTCGGGGGAGGTGGCTTCTTTGCCGGCGCTGGCGGCGTATAAGGCGCATGTGATACATACTCAGGCAGCGAGGGGGCAAGGTAGCGAGGTAGCTAGGAGTGCGAATATAGATGAAGCGTCCAGCGTCCAGCGTCCAGTTGCAAATGATGAGGCAGCGAGGCAGCAAGGCAGCAAGGCGGCAAGAAATGCGGATACGGATACGAATATTGCTTCCCTGGCTTCTGCGGATGTGGAGCAGTCGCACTCCGGTCATGTGCTGATTTTTATGCCGGGGAAGCGGGAAATTGCGGAGACGATTGAGTATTTGGAATTGTTGGGGCATCAGGATTGGCTGCCATTGCCGGCGCATTCGGAGATGGATCAGGCGGAACAGCAGCTCATTTTTCAGCCAGGGCCTAAACGTAAGATTGTGGTAGCGACTAATATTGCTGAGACTTCGATTACGGTGGAGGATTTGGGGTTTGTGATTGATTCAGGGTTGATTAGAGAGATGACGTTTAATCATAGGTACGGCATTGGCGCTTTGTTGACCATTGAGCACTCTAAGGCTGGCTTACGGCAGCGGCAAGGTCGAGCTGGGCGGACGCGGCCGGGGACGTATTTGCCGTTATTTAATAAGGAAGAATACGACACTGGACGGGTGGGCTATTTGTTGCCGGGGCAGTTTAAACGGCCGGAGTATTCGACGCCGGAGATTCAGCGGGAAGATTTGGCGGGGGCAGTGTTGCGGATGAGTCAGTTGGGCATTCCTGATTTGGAGCAGTTTGATTTTATGAACCGACCAGCTAAGGGGGCAGTCCATAATGCCATGGTGGCGCTGAAGGTGCTGGGCGCGCTGGATAAGGAGGATAAGATTACGCCATTGGGCGAGCAAATGGTGTCGTTGCCGGTGGAGCCGCGGATTGCCCGGATGATTTTGGAGGCACAGCATTTTGGCTGTGTGCGGGAGATTTTGACCATTGCGGCTTGTTTGTCGACTAATACGGTGTTTGTGCGGCCAATTGGCGAGGAGATAGCGGCCGATGCGGCTAGGGATAAGTTGCTAGATAAGCAGGGTGATTTGTTTACGTTGTTAAAAATAATCCCGTTATACCAAAAGCAGAATCCAGTCTATCGCCAGGAGTGGGCAGAGCAGCATTATTTGAATCACCATGTGTTGAATGAGATTTTGCTGATTATGGATCAGTTGGAGAATTTGGTGGGGTGGCTGGAGATACCAGTGACATCGCTGCGCGATGAAGAATCAAGATCTAAGATCCAAGATCCAAAAAAAGGTAAAACTCGAAACTCGAAACTCGAAACTCGAAACTCGTCGCACTACCAGGTGCTGGGGCAGGCGATTACAGCGGGGCTGTTGCAGAATATTGCGGTTAAGAAGGGGAATTATGAGTACCAGCGGGCGGACGGGACTACCATGAGGATTCATCCAGGTAGTGTGTGGGCTGACCGGAAGCCGCCAATTATTGTTTTTACTGAGATTTTGCAGATTAATGGGTCGACCTATGCGGTAAATGTGCAGGCAGTGGAATTGGCTTGGTTGGAGAGTCTGGCACCTCATTTGTTGTCAACCAAGCAGGAGGCGTTGGTGCATCCGTGGAAGGGTACGGTGGTGGGACAGTATACGATTACGACGTTGAGCGGGATGGAGATTGGTCGACAGTACAGCGGTAAGCGGTTGCCGCAGCATTTGATGAATGAAGACCGACGGCACCATAGGGATAAAAACGGTAAGAAAGAAAAGGAGAAGCCGCGGCGCAAAGGGCGGGCTAAGCACGAGGCACGCAAGCGGAAGGATAAAGGTAAGCGCCGCAAGGCCTCTCGGCCGGGGGAGAGCTGGACGAACTGAGGTTGCGAGTTGGGCTAGAGGTTGAAGGTTAAAGGTTTAAGGGTGAAGGATTGCTGTCTTTGTCATTCTCAACTTGATTGAGAATCCCCTATGAGGTTATTTCCGCCGGAGGCGGACAAGGGTTACTTTTCCCCAGAGGCGAACAAAAGTTACTTGGACAAGTTTCGATGTACGATATACGATTTGCGATTAACGATATACGATTAACAATTCTCCCCCCATCCTTCAGCAATTTTACAGAGATAAAATGGCCTATGTACGTACACGTATATGTACATATATCCCAACGTTACATATGCAGATTACGATCTACGATTAACGATCTACGATCAACGATTTACCTTTAACGATCTACCCTCTCGGTTGCACTCGCTTGTCTGTTCCAGGTACCATGGTGGCATGGAATATGCTGTTCATCGTTCATGGTTCATAGTTCGTCGTACAAACACTTTGTCATTGCGAGGAGTGGAACGACGTGGCAATCTTACCTCTCGCTCCCTTGCCTGGAGGTTTCCCTAATGCCGAGGCTACCCAAACCAGGTGGTGATGCAGGTAACTGGGGTGAACTCCTGAATGAGTTTTTGTCGGTAGAACACAATGGTGATGGATCGCTTAAATCGGTGGTGCGGTCATCGGATATTGCTGCACTGGTGCCAGGGCTGGGCGAGATAGTAGTTGGTTCGGCTAATGGTCCGATTAAATTGCCGCCTGGGCCAGTGGGGTCGGTGTTGACAGTAACTCCTTATGGTACGAATTGGCTACCAGCGCCATCTCTGCCGCCAAGTTCGACAGCTATGTTATTGCTTAGTCCTAAGGGGTCATATACAAAGTCAGGTATTGTTACGCCTGTTTCTGGTGGAGCGCTGCGGGTAATTGGAGACGAGTGGTTGATAGAAGAGGGGACGACTAATGTTTTTAGCAATCCCTATTTTACGTCTGATATTAGTGGGGTATCAAAGTATCAACCTGCAAATACTACTGTGAATATTACCCACGATGGAGGGGCTCTAAAGATAGAAACAATTAGAGGTGAAGATGCGACAGCATCATCTTTTGGAGTATCGGCGCTTCCGGTAAGTAATGGCGTGCATGCTGGGCAGGCATGGACTGTGATGTTTGATTATTTTCAACCTGTTGAGATGTCGGCAGAATTGTATATATTTGCCTATCGGGCTGATGCGGGATACATTTCTGGGTCTGCAGATTGGACGGAGGTTTCGTTACTAAACGGTTGGAAGCGTGCAGTGGGAATTAAGGTTTTGCCTGCAGAATCGGGTAGGGTGGGTTGGGGCTTGTATCGCAGGAATCCAGATATTAGTAATCTGACGTACAAAATGGATAATATACAGTTGGAACAAAAGGATCATGCAACGACTCTTTGCCCTCAATTCGATGATGATGGCAATCTTCTCCCCGGCTACAGCTGGAATGGAGCCCCACATACTAGTTCTTCTACTCGTGAAGCAGCATTGGTTAGTGCGCCACTGGCAGATGGGTGGAAGTCGGTGTATGTACGATACCACGAAGGGGACGGGTTGGCGGTAAATGCGTATTTAACTGATGAAGGGGCGGTTGGAAGCTACGGCGAATTGATTGTGGCCAATAATGTGGCCACTTTTAGCAGTAATCGTGCACTATATTTGAGTGCGGCTGTCTTTTTTGATAAGGAATTATCTGCTGGTGAGCGAGCGGCTTTAGATGCTATTGCAACAGACAAGTTGCAACTGCAATGATGCCAGGTATCCCGATATGGTCGGGGAGAGATGGGTGAGTTAGAAGTTGGAATTTAGAATCCCGAATATTGAATAGCAACGTAATTGCGAATTCTTTATTCAGGATTCTTAATTGCCTATTCCGTAACTTGTCACTAGACAAGTTACCAGGGGTAGCCTTGGAGGCCTTGTACGCCTTTGATGGCGGAGATTTCTCCGGTGATTTGGTTGCAGTGAGCGATGAGATAGCTGCTGATGATGGTTTGGACGGTGGGTTGACCCATGGAGCCCATATCGCGGGTTTCTTCGAGGGTTTCTGGTTTAAGAGTGGCCATAAAGCTTTCGCTGGCGGCAAAGATGGCTTCGGTGAAGGTGCGAAGTTGAGCGACGTTGATATTAACCTCTTTGGCCCATTTGGGATAGGTTTCGGCCCAATTGTCAGTGGGTTGTGGTTGGTCAAAACCTGTTTTGCCGGCGAATTGACTGGCTTCTAGAGTGGGTTGGCCGGTAATAGTGCTGAGGAACATATCTTCGCTTTCAGCTAAGTGAACCCAGACAGCGCCGACGGACAGGGCTTTGCCTTTGGGTTGAAAATTGGCTTGTTCGTCGGTTATTCCTTCTAGAGTTCCGAGTAAAGTTTGGTGAGCATCGCGAAGTTGCTGAGCTAAAAGTTCGACTATGGTCATAGTTTTCTCCTTAAAGGTTATATGAGTAGTGTATAGTTTTGGGGCTGATTGGTCAAATGAGGGAGCGGATAGCGTCTAGCGAGTAGGGGTAGGGTTGTCGAATCACGCGGTTCGAATTACGAATTACGCGGACGAATAGAGTAAGCTCCGATATTTCCAAAATGCCCAAAATGCCATTTCCCTATGTCCCAGGGCTGTTATGCTTGAGTTTTGAATAGCAAGTTTGGTGTTTTGAGAGTGCTATTCCAGTGAGAGCGAAGTGAAGAATGGTATCTGTTCTAGGTTCTGGGTTGAAGGTTAAAGGTTAAAGGTTGAAGGTAATAGGGTGTCATTCCCAACTTGATTGGGAATCCCCGCTTCGATTTCCGATCTACGATTAACGATTTACTCTTTATCCTTGGTTGGTGGGAGAGAAGGCTGGGGAGGCTGAGCATTGCTTTAGGTTGAAGAGTATAGTGATTTATGTACATATACGTGTACGTACATGTGTACGTACATCTTTTGTTGTAGCACAAGCGGGTAGACGAGTAGATATATAGACGTGTATCCGAATTGCTGATAGCTACTATTTGGGTTATATTTGGTTTATGAATGTTTCTAAAGAGCAAGCTCGACGGTTTTTGTTGAGGCATCAGGGGTTGTTGGGGCGGAAGTGGGGGCAGCCGCGGGAGGTGTTTGAGGGGTTGCGGTTGGTGCAGTATGATCCGCTTAATCCGTGTGGGCGGAATGTGGACTTGGTGCTGCAGGCGCGAGTGGAAGGCTATCATCCGGATGATTTTCGGGAATGGGCCTATGAGCAGCAGCGGGTGGTGGAAGGGTTCGATAAAGTGTTGTGTTTGCTGCCGGTGGAGGATTATGGCTTTTTACGGTTTGGGGCTGGACAGATGTGGTCGGCGCGACATGAGTTTGCCGAGCAACATGCGGCGGAGCTGGATGAGGTAGTAGCGTTTGTAGAAGCGAATGGTCCGGTGATGACGGGTGGAATTGTGGATGATCGGGTAACGGAGATTGGCTGGCGCAAGGAGAATGCTTGGGGCAAAGTGGCGCTGGAGACGCTGTGGCGGCAAGGAAAGTTGGCCATAACCCGGGATACGCGGCAGAGGAAGCAGTATGATTTGCCGGAGCGGGTATTTGCAGATTTGCCGAGGCTGGTGCCGACGGTGGAAGAACATATTGAACGACGGATTGGGGCGGTGGGGATGTTGCCGGTTAGCGGAGGCGGTACGGGCTGGCTGGGGATTGGGCTAGGACGAGAACTGCGGTCGACGATTAAGGCGATGGTGGAGTCGGGGCGGTTGGTGGAAGTGCGGGTGGACGGGGTTAAGACGGTGTATGTGGTGCGGGGTGGGGATGCGAGAGGTCTTGAGGGGAGTAAGGAATCCGAAGGAGGGGGTGCGGATGATGTGAAAGAAATGAAGTTTTTGGCGCCGTTGGATAATGTGTTGTGGGATAGGCGGATGATTTTGGAGTTGTTTGATTTTGATTATAAATGGGAAGTGTATGTGCCGGCAGCTAAGCGAAAGTTTGGCTATTATGTATTGCCAATGCTGTATGGCGACCGGCTGGTGGGACGAATTGAGCCGGTCTTGAACAAGGAGAAAGGTTTGGAGATTAAAGGGGTGTGGTGGGAAGAGGGAATGTCGGATAAACGAGCTAAGAGAGCCTTAGATAAGGCAGTGGAAAAGTTTAGAAGGTATTTGAGAACGGATAAACTTTAATATGTAGCTTATTCTGCAAGAGAGGGACAAGTCCCGTAAAGTTATTGCGGGGCGGTCTGTGTGTGGATTTCCCTGCGGCGTGTAGGCGGAGGTTGCGGGAGTAAGGGGTTAGAAGTACGAAGTACGGATAAACTCGCTTCGAGTAGATGAGTAGACGAATATGCGAGCAATTGGTCATTTGAATAAACGAAGCATTGAATTAACGAGCTAACGAATAAACGAATAGGCGAACTAGATTTCTACGGTATACTTACGATATGGATAGACCTGAATTGCCGCAAAGGGCGGATTTACAACGGAATGAACAGAGTGCCTTGCGGTGGAGTTTGGCGTGGGCAGCTCTGACAGGAGTGGCGTCGTTAGGCTTTTTTATGGTGATGAAGATGGCTTTAGTGCCAGTGCAGGCCTCAGTTTCGATTAGTACAGTAGTGGCAGTGCTGGCTGGCGGGGCTGTGTTGCTGAGTTACGGAGTAGTGTATTGGCATGAGTATAGACCGCAATCAGCTGAACAGCGGTGGGGGTTTATTGATTCGGTGGCTTTATGGCGGGATACGGTTGGCCTGGCGGTGGCTCATGGGCTGATTACGGGAGTGATTGCTTTGATGGTCGGCTACGTTTTTTCGCTGGCTTTTAAGGGGTTGGGTTTGGATTATGTATCGGCGGGATTGGTGGTGGCGGCGGGAGTGGGGGTGAGTGTATACGCGGCAGTAAATTTGGCCAAGACGGTGGATGCGGGCAAGATTATTGGAGTATTGGCCTTTGTGCTGATTGGCGGGACGTTGTTTTCGATGATTACTAATAATAATGACGACTGGTGGCAGAGGAATTTTAGTTGGTTGGGGTCTGAATCCTCCAGTAATGCGTCTATTTTTAACCTGACACTTATTTTTGGGGCTATTATTATGCTAACTTTGGCCTCTTTTGTGTTTAAGGTGTTGGAGCAGCATATTAGCACTGATAAGACTCATTGGTCAGTGATGGCCCGGGCTAGCCTTATTAAACTGCTGTTTATTGGTGTGGCGGTGTGTTTAGCGGGGGTGGGACTATTTCCCTATAAAGATAATAGTCTTAATGGAACGCTGCATAATTGGTCGGCTTTTGGCTTGATTGCTATTATTGTGCTGTTGATTGGGTTACTCCGGTGGTTGGCTAAGGGGTTTAGTGGCGAGTTTTATACTATCAGTTATTTGGTGGCAGTCAGCCTGTTGGCTGGATATTGGTTATATTACTATGTGGGCTATTTTAGTCTGACGGCTTTTGAATTGATTAGTTTTGTCATTGGATTCAGTTGGCTAATTTTGTTTTTGAGACAGATATCATTATTTTCTTCTGAAAGAAGGGTGCAGCAAGAATAACCGTTCAGGCGTAGGCTAGCTTTGTTTTTGTCATTCTCAGCTTGACTGAGAATCTGTGCGATTTTTAAGATGTAGATTGGTCTAGGTACTCATACGTGTACGTACATATGTACGTACACGTATGAGTACACTCTGATCTTTTGAACTGCGTAGCTGGCACGTATTGCAATTGAGGACTTATTCTCGTGATCCTGGGAAGGCAGTAATTGTCTTTCCGCCTGAAGTAAGGTTGGTTTTTGACAGAGGTGGGTCTGTGCTATAGAATGCGCGTCTAACAGCTCGATTGACCAAGGAGAGATAGACAATGTCGAGCACTACGGCTTTCTCGCTACGAACACAATTACAGCGACGGCTGGATGAGGCCTGTCGGACAGATAGGCAGGATGACCGTGCCTGTTTGCATTGTGTAGTAGTCGGGTATATTGACGAGCGATATGATTCGACCTCTGAAGACTCGATGAATGAATTGTTCGCAAGTTTGCGAGTCAAAGAGCGAGAGGCAGTTAGTCGGTTCCTGGCTGGCGAGACGACGTATATGGCGCCGCACAATGTGGAGGCTATGTTGCGTTGTCTGGTTTGGTTGGGTCCCAGCAAGAAGGCTCGGGTTTATCGACTGATGAAGCGGAATGAAAAGTGGGCCGATCCGGCTAACGGCGGAAAGCAGCGCATTTGGGCGTTGTGTAGAAATCTGCCCTGGCGACTGCGGCCGGACTCACTTGGAGTTGCGACGGGTAAAGACATCCAAGCTTCTGTTCGAAGCATAGATGAGGCTCATGATGGCGATCAACCTCATCAGTTGGAGCTTTTCTAGTTGCGATGCATAGATATAGATGCCCCGTCACGATTGGGTCGGGGTATCTTGTTATTAGCTGATTGAAAGTAGTCAAGAAATGGGGTTGACTCTCGGGGAAATATTCAGTATAATCCGCCTTGTCGCCTGTATCTGAAAGGCGAATATTTTTGACTTAGTCAGGATGAATAATCTTGATTGTCAGAGATTTTGAAGAATTACGGAAGAAATCTTCCGGGGAACAGCTATATCTTATGCCAACAGTTAATCAATTGGTCCGCAAAGGACGACAAGAAAAAGCTACTAAAGTTAAGGGTACTGGTTTGCGCGGTAACTACAATGCTCATAAGCGGATTGTAGCCCCTACCATGAACCCGATGAAGCGTGGCGTCTGCACGATTGTGAAGACCATGACGCCTAAGAAGCCTAACTCGGCTTTACGTAAAGTAGCCAGGGTTAAGCTGAGCAATCGTAATGAAGTAACGGCTTACATTCCAGGTGAAGGCCACAACCTACAGGAGCACTCAATTGTGATGGTGCGTGGTGGTCGAGTGAAGGATTTGCCGGGTGTTAAGTATCATATTATCCGCGGTGTTTTAGACGCCAAAGGTGTGGATGGCCGCAAGCAAGGTCGATCTCGCTATGGCGCTAAGCGGACTGAAGGAGTAAAGGGAGCTAAGGCTTCTTAAGGAATTAATTATGCGTGGTAAACGAGCCCCTAAGCGCGCGATTGCGCCGGATCCAATTTATAATTCTGCGGTTATTGCCAAGTTTATTAACCGAGTCATGATTGGTGGTAAGAAGACTGTGGCTGAAGGTGTGGTCTACGGTGCTTTGGACGAGTTAAAGTCTGAAAAAGATGCCGGTAGTCCGATTGAGATTTTTGAACTGGCTATGCGCAATGTGTCGCCTCGCCAGGAGGTTAAGTCTCGTCGGGTTGGTGGTTCGAGCTACCAGGTGCCAGTTGAGGTTCGGGGTGACCGTAAAGAGGCATTGGCTCAGCGTTGGCTGATTCAATTTGCTAAAGCGCGACCAGGCCGGTCGATGAAAGAGAAGTTAGCTGCTGAATTGCTGGATGCTTCACGCAATGCTGGTGGAGCCGTGAAGCGACGTGAGGATATGCAGAAGATGGCAGACGCCAACCGAGCCTTCTCACATTTTAAATACTAATCTGAGACTAGTATTTAAAATAAGTTTCAGGTTAAAGGTTTTTAGGTTCTAGAAAAAGAGTATTGGAATTACTGTAACTATGGCACGAACACACACTTTAGATAAAATTCGCAACATTGGTATTATTGCCCACATTGACGCGGGTAAGACGACTACGACCGAACGGATTCTGTATTACACCGGTAAAACGTATAAGATTGGTGAAACGCACGAAGGATCTGCAGTAATGGACTGGATGGAGCAGGAGCAAGAGCGAGGTATTACCATTACCTCAGCAGCGACGACCTGTTTCTGGCATGATTTTCGCATTAATATTATTGATACCCCTGGACACGTTGACTTTACGGCTGAAGTGGAGCGCTCTTTGCGCGTGCTTGATGGCGGGGTAGTGTTGTTTGACGGTGTAGCCGGTGTGGAGCCTCAGTCGGAGACGGTTTGGCGTCAGGCTGATAAGTACCATGTGCCACGTATTTGTTTTGTAAATAAGCTGGACCGAATGGGAGCTGATTTTTATCGCTGCGTTGAGTCTATTAAAGAGCGACTTCAGGCTAAGCCAGCTGTATTGCAGCTGCCGATTGGAACAGAATCTGACTTCACTGGCGTAGTGCGTGTCTTAGACGGCAAGACCACTATCTGGAAAGACGATAAGGGTGTGGAAATGGAAGAGACTGACGTACCAGAAGACATGAAGGAGCAATACGAGAAGTATCATTCCATACTGGTTGAGCAGATCGCTGAATCTAATGACGAGCTGCTGGAAAAGTATTTAAATGGTGAAGAGCTGACTTTGGACGAACTCAAGAAGGGGTTGCGTCAGGCGACTATTGAAGCCAAGTTGGTGCCGGTATTAACTGGGTCGTCATTGAAGAACAAGGGTGTGCAGTTATTATTAGACGCAGTGATTGATTATCTACCGTCTCCGTTGGACGTGGGATCAGTAATGGGACACGATCCAAAAGATCCTGATAAGGAAATTCCAGTTGAACCTAAGGATGAGGCGCCGTTTGTGGCTTTGGCCTTTAAGATTATGTCGGATCCGTTTGTGGGTCGATTGACCTACTTCCGTGTTTATTCTGGAGTGCTTAAGTCGGGATCGTACATTTATAACTCAACTCAGGGCTCCAAAGAGCGGGTTGGTCGTGTTTTGCAGATGCACTCTAATCACCGGGAAGAGATTGCCGAGTGCTACGCTGGGGATATTGCCGCAGCTGTGGGACTTAAGGATACTATCACTGGTGATACGCTGTGTGCGGAAGGCACTAATGTGTTGCTGGAATCGATTAAGTTCTCCGAGCCGGTTATTACGGTGGCAGTCGAACCGAAGAGTAAAGCCGACCAGGAGAAGATGGGTTTGGCGTTGAAGCGGTTATCTGAGGAAGATCCGACCTTTACGGTTACGTCTAATCCTGAAACTGGCCAGACACTGCTGGGCGGTATGGGCGAGTTGCACTTGGATATTCAGGTGGACCGGATGAAGCGGGAATTCCACGTCGAGGCAAATGTAGGTGCACCCCAAGTTGCTTATCGGGAGTCAATTGGTAAAATGGTTGAGCAGGAAGGTAAATACATTAAGCAGTCTGGTGGTCGAGGTCAATATGGTCACGTCTTCCTGCGGATTGAGCCAAAAAACCCAGGTGAGGGCAACGAGTTTGGTAATGAAGTGACTGGTGGGGCCGTGCCTCGGGAGTACTTCCCGGCTGTGCAGAAGGGTGTGCAGGAAACTTGGGATAGTGGTGTAATTGCCGGCTATCCTTTAGTTGACACAAAGGTTACACTGTATGACGGATCCTTCCATGAAGTTGACTCTTCTGAAGTAGCCTTTAAGATTGCCGCTAGCATGGCCCTTAAAGAAGGGGTGCGCAAAGCTGATCCGAAGCTGCTGGAGCCAATAATGAAAGTAGAAGTTACTACGCCAGAAGACTTTATGGGCGATGTCATTGGTGATCTTAACAGTAAGCGCGGTCAGGTAAGTGAGATGGAGAGCCGAGGTGGAGTCCGGGTGGTTCATGCTCAAGTGCCATTGTCTGAGATGTTTGGTTACGCAACCCAGTTGCGAGGCATGACTCAAGGGCGAGCTAGCTATGCTATGGAGCCGTCTCATTATCAAGAAGTGCCTAAGAACGTAGCTCAAACATTAATCGAACAACGAGGAGCGCATTAAGCGACAAATTATTTGTAACTATTAAACTTTTAAGGAGGTTTGTATGGCTGAAAAATTCGAGCGAAATAAACCACATAAGAATGTGGGAACCATCGGTCACGTGGACCATGGTAAAACATCCTTAACCGCGGCAATTACCCGGGTTTTGGAGACTAAGGGTGGAGCACATTATAAAGCATACGATGCTATTGACTCAGCTCCAGAAGAGAAGGCACGTGGTATTACCATTTCTATTTCACACACTGAGTATGAAACCGATAAGTATCACTATGCCCACATTGATGCTCCTGGACACGCCGACTACATTAAGAACATGATTACCGGTGCTGCTCAGATGGATGGTGCTATCTTAGTAGTATCTGCCGCTGACGGTCCTATGCCTCAGACTCGTGAGCACATTCTGTTAGCTCACCAGGTGAACGTACCAAAGATCGTGGTATTTATGAACAAGATGGATCAGGTATCTGACCCTGAGTTGGCAGACTTGGTCGAAATGGAAATTCGTGAGCTGTTGTCTAAGCAGGGCTTTGATGGCGACAATACACCAATTGTCCGCGGAAGCGCTTTGGCAGTATTGGAAGCGGGTTCTATTGACGAAAATGATCCTAATGTAAAGGCTATTGTTGAGTTAATGCAGCACGTGGATGACTACATTCCAGTGCCTGAGCGTCCAATTGACCAGCCGTTCCTAATGCCGGTTGAAGATGTGTTCACCATTTCTGGACGCGGAACCGTAGCAACTGGTCGTATTGAGCGCGGTATCGTTAAGGTAAATGATGAAGTTGAAATCGTCGGTATGGGTGATGCCATTAAGAAGACGGTTGTAACCGGCGTTGAAATGTTCAAGAAGTCTTTGGACGAAGGTCAGGCTGGAGATAATGTTGGATTGCTATTGCGAGGCGTGGATCGTGATGGTATCGAGCGCGGTCAAGTTTTGGCTAAGACCGGTAGCATTAAGCCACACGTTGAGTTTGAAGCTGAAGTGTATGTTCTGAAGAAGGAAGAAGGCGGACGCCACACTCCATTCTTGAATGGATATCGACCTCAGTTCTATCTGCGAACAACTGATGTGACTGGTGAAGTTACTTTACCTGATGGTAAGGAAATGATCATGCCAGGAGATAACATCACTATGAAAGTGAAGTTGATTGTTCCAGTGGCTTTGGAAGATGGATTGCGCTTCGCTATCCGAGAAGGTGGCCGCACTGTTGGTGCTGGTGTTGTAACTAAGGTGATTGCTTAATCACCCAGATACACTCCCTGCAGTAGCTTTAGGGCTAGTGCAGGGTTGCATCTGAGTTAAATATAGTGTATAAGGGTTAATTATATGGCTAAAGGACGCATTCGCGTACGATTAAAATCTTACGATAGCAAGGTGTTAGATCAAACTTCTGAAGAGATTTTGGACACGGCCTTGCGGACTGGGGCAAAGATTGCCGGACCAGTGCCGTTGCCGACCGAAATCGCCAAGTTTACGGTTATCCGTGGACCTCACATCGATAAAGACTCGCGAGAGGCTTTTGAGATGCGTACACATAAGCGGCTGATTGATATTCTAGAACCCACACCGAAGACGATTGATTCTCTTATGCACCTAACCGTGCCAGCGGGAGTTAACATCGAAGTTAAAATGTAAATAATTCACGCGATTTGGGCTTTGCTTCCCCAACAGGCAATGATATGTCCGCATGCCACACGCGCTAGCAGGAAACAGTTATTGACCTAGGAGGCTCAGGCCCACGTCTTGTGAAGAGTGATAAAACCATGAAACAATTATTAGCACGTAAAATTGAAATGACCCAAGTGTTTGACGAGCAAGGTCGCCAGATTCCAGTCACCGTATTGGAGGCTGAGCCGGCTGTAGTGAATCGAACTAAGACTGCAGATAAAGATGGCTATATCGCAGTTCAAGTTGGTTACGGTGAAGCACGCAAGAATGCTATCACTAAGCCAGTGGCTGGTCAGACCAAGCATTTGGAGACCACACCTCGCAGATTCCGCGAAGAGAGAGTCGAAGACCTCGAAGGGGTTGAGGCCGGAAAGGTCATAGTGGCGACTGATGTATTAGCAGCTGGTGACATTATTAAGGCTCAAGGTATTTCCAAGGGTAAAGGGTTTCAAGGTGGCGTGCGTCGGTGGGGATTTGCTGGCGGCCCCAAGACACACGGTCAGAGCGATCGTCACCGAGCTTTGGGAAGTATTGGTGCTGGAACTTCGCCTGGACGCGTTTGGAAAGGTAAGAAGATGGCTGGACACATGGGAGCCCGTCAGATTACTACTCGAGGATTACAGGTTGTATCTATAGAGGGTAACCGACTATTTATTAAGGGAGCAGTACCTGGAGCTAATGAATCTTTGGTATTGCTGATTAAGCAAGGATAATTACATGCAAGTTGACGTATTTAACCAACAAGGCAAGAAGGTGGCGGATGTGAGCTTAAATGAGGCTATTTTTGGCCGACCTAGCAATGCTCCTCTGGTTGCTCAGGCTATTCGGGTCCGTTTGACCAACGCACGGTTGGGCAATGCTCATACTCAGACTCGTGCTGAAGTACGAGGCGGAGGCCGCAAGCCATGGCGCCAGAAGGGTACTGGTCGGGCTCGACATGGTTCGACTCGCTCGCCTATCTGGATTGGTGGTGGCGTAGCTTTGGGACCACGATCGCGGACACTCCATTTGGATCTGCCAACTCAGATGCGCCGGGCGGCTTTGTTCTCTTCGCTGAGTGATAAAGTGCGATCTGAGCAAGTCTTAATCTTAGATGCGCTGACTTTGTCGGAAGTTAAGACCAGCAAGTTACAGGAAGTAATGACGGCTCTGCCAGTCGGTCGGACGACCTTGTTGGTGACAGCATCTAAAGATGAAGCAATTATTCGTGCAGCTCGCAATCTAGGTGACATTAAGGTAGTTATGGCATCAGTCTTGCACCCGTACGAGATTTTAAAATATCAGACAGTAGTGTTTTTGAAAGATAGCTTGGCGACTTTGGAAGAAACGTTCTTGAATGGTGATAAGGTCGCAAGCCAGCAAGATAGCAAGGAAGCAAGCAAAGCGAATGCTGAGCTTGAGAAGCCGGTAGCTAAGAAGGCTGCTGCAACCAAGACTTCTGAGAAACCTGCATCGACAGCCAAGTCGACAGCTGCTAAAAAGCCAGCGGTTAAAAAAGCGGCAGCTAAGAAAGAGGAAAAGGCATAAATCATGCAAACGACTGACGTATTACTACAACCAGTGATTTCTGAAAAAGCCGTGAGGGTAGCTGGTGGGCAACAGTATGCTTTTATTGTTGATATTCGGGCTCGTAAAGAAGAGATTAAGAAGGCGATTGAGCGTCATTATGACGTGAATGTCACTAAAGTGACAACCGCTCAATTCCGGACTAGCCCACGCCGTCAGACAAAGAAGCGGGTGGAGAATCCGGCTGTATTCCAGAAAAAGGCTTATGTTTCCTTGAAAGAGGGGCAAAAGCTTGATTTGGTAGGTGGAGCTGAGGAATAAGATTATGGCTATTAAGACATTTAGACCAATTACACCAGGCCAACGATTTAAGACGGGCATTAAGCACGAAGAGTTGACTAAGAATGTGCGACCAGAGAAAAGCTTGACGCGAGGTCGCCATAAGACGGCTGGGCGTAATGTTCGGGGTAAAATCACTACCCGTCATCGTGGTGGTGGGGCCAAGCGGATGTTCCGTTTGGTTGATTTTGCGCGGACCAAGAAGGCTATTCCAGCTGTGGTACAGACTTTAGAATATGACCCAAATCGGTCTAGTCATATCGCCTTAATTGCTTATGCCGATGGCGAGAAGAAGTATATTTTGGCACCTGAAGGCT
Source organism: uncultured Candidatus Saccharibacteria bacterium (assembly GCA_964536215.1). Lineage (GTDB taxonomy): Bacteria > Patescibacteriota > CAZHWT01 > CAZHWT01 > CAZHWT01 > CAZHWT01. The sequence goes on along the minus strand of CAZHWT010000006.1, from coordinate 24,366 downwards.
TAAAGGTGGGGGACACGGTTACCTCCGGAGACACCGCTGATATTAAGACTGGTCATACTATGCCGCTTGAGCGAATTCCGTTGGGTACGATTGTACATAACGTGGAATTGATACCAGGGCGCGGTGGTCAGATGGCTCGAGCAGCTGGTGCGTTTGTGCAATTAATGTCCAAAGATAACGGTAAAGCCCAACTAAAGTTACCAAGTGGCGAAATTCGTCAGGTGCTCTTGTCATGTTGTGCTACAATTGGTGTCGTTGGCAATACGCAACACGGTACGATTAAAATTGGTAAAGCTGGTCGGAGCCGCCATATGGGCCGACGACCAGGTACTCGTGGTGTAGCCATGAACCCCAACGACCACCCACACGGTGGTGGTGAAGGTAAGTCTGGTATTGGTATGGCACCAAAGACGCCTTGGGGTAAGCCAGCTATGGGGTATCGAACTCGGAAGAAAAATAAAGCATCTAATGCGCTTATTGTGCGCCGCAGAAAGTAAGAATTATGTCACGATCGAGTAAAAAAGGTCCATTCGTGGACGAAAAATTGATTTTGAAGGTACAACGACTCAATCAGATGGGGCGTAAAGAAGTGATTAAGACGTGGGCTCGCGCTTCAGCAATTAGTCCGGATATGGTCGGCCATACATTTGGCGTTCACAACGGTCGCATTCATGTGCCAGTGTTTGTTTCGGAGGCTATGGTTGGTCATAAGTTGGGTGAATTTGCTTTGACCCGCACTTTTAGGACTCATGCTCGTAAGAATGCAGTTGGAAAGGGTGGTAAGTAATGGACGTTTTAGCTACGGCCAAGTTTGTCCATCAGTCGCCACGTAAGGTGCGATTAGTTACTTCGGCAGTGAGTTCACTTACTCCGGCGGAAGCTATGACTCAATTGCAGCTGATGAATAAAAAAGCGGCTAAGTCGGTGTCGGATGTGATAAAATCTGCGGTTGCGAATGCGACTAACAACTTTAAGTTGTCTGAGGATGCACTGTGGATAAAGACACTGGAAGTTAACGAAGGCCCAACTATGAAGCGTATGTCGGCTCGATCACGCGGGCGAGCTAATACTATGTTGCGTCGAATGGCTCATATTCGAGTTGTACTAACTGATGAGGCTAAGCCGGAAGTTAAGAAGCGTCCAGCGTCCAGTTTCCAGCGTCTAGCCAAGGCTAAGAAGGTGGAAGCGGCTTTAGAGAAGAATGAAACACAAGAGGAAGTTAAGGAATAAGTTATGGGACACAAAACACATCCGCTAGGCTTTCGCCTGGCCCTAACTAAAAATTGGAGCTCAAACTGGTTTGATGATAAGCGGTATGTCGATTTATTGCACGAAGACTTGCAGATTCGCGATTTTGTGACCAAGAAGCTTAAGAATGCTGGTTGTCAGCGGGTAGATATTGAGCGATCAGTTAACGAGATTACTATTACTGTCTATGTGGCTAAACCAGGTATGGCAATTGGTCGTGGTGGGTCTGGTAGCGAGTCTTTGAAAAGAGAAATTGAGTCGCGCCTAATGGATGGGACCAAGCTACGTAAGCTAGATATTGTCGAAGTGCGGAAGCCAGACTTGTCAGCTGCTTTAGTGGCTCGGAATGTGGCTGATATGATCGAGCGACGCATGTCGCCTCGTCGGGCGGTAAGTATTTCGGCTGAGCGGACTATGTCGTCTGGCGCCAAGGGTATTAAGATTATTGTTAGCGGTCGCTTGAACGGAGCAGATATTGCTCGGAGTGAAAAGAAAGCCGTAGGCTCAATTCCTTCCCATACCTTGCGCGCTGATATCGATTTTGCGACTGACGTGGCTGTAACTAGCTATGGCACGATTGGGGTTAAGGTTTGGGTATGCCGCAATCCAGAGAAGCCAATTGCTCCAGTTCGCGTGAAGACTAATTTTGAGGGAGGTCGTCATGCTTGAACCATCAAAGCAGAAGTATCGACGTCAATTTAGAGGCCGAATGAAGGGTAAAGCTTGGCGCGGCTCATCAATCGAGTTTGGTGAGTACGCACTTAAGTCGCTTGATTGTGGCGAAGTGACGGCTCGGCAAATTGAAGCAGCTCGTAAAGCCATGTCTCACCACACTAAGCGTGGTGGTAAGATTTGGATTCGGATTTTTCCGGATAAGCCAATTACTAAGAAGCCGGCCGAAGTGCGAATGGGTAGTGGTAAAGGTTCAGTGGATCACTTTGCGGCAGTGGTTCGTCCTGGTACGATTTTATTTGAAATGGCTGGAGTATCTCCGACGTTGGCCCGAGAGGCGTTACGCCTTGCTTCTCACAAATTGGCAGTTGGAACGACTATTTTATCTCGCGATGCTGACGAACCGATGGTGGAGGAAGGCCGTTAGTTAGGATTTTAAGATTATGAAACGACAAACATTAGACCAATTACGACACAAGTCCAAGGCGGAATTGCGCCAGGATATTGCTGAAGCTCAGAAAGAGTTGGTAGCTTTGCGCCTTAAGAAAGGGCAGCAAGTTATGGCTAATGTGCGTGAAATTGGCCAATTAAAGCGCAAAGTGGCTGTATTGCAGACATTTGCTCGGAATCAGGATAAATAATTATGCAAGAAAAGACATCACTTACTAAATCATTGGTTGGACAAGTCGTTTCGACTGGTATGACTAAGACTGTTTCGGTGCAGGTGACCACTTTTAAAGTGCATCCGCTCTACCATAAGCGATACCGCTCTACCAAGAAGTATTTATCTGCAACTGAGCAGGAGCTGAACCTTGGCGATACAGTTCGCATTGAAGCTAGCCGACCCTTATCGGCTCGTAAGCGCTGGGTAGTAGCTGAAGTGATTACAGCGGCGACACCAGCCCGACAAACGACGGTTAAGCGCGTTGCTAAGCCGAAAACAACCGGAGCTAAACGATCTGGAAAAGGGAAGAAGTCATAAGGACTTGCATATATAGGAAATAACGATTATGATTCAGAACCGAACGTATTTGAATGTAGCTGATAACACTGGAGCCAAGCGGGTGATGTGTATTAACATCCCCGGCGGTAGTGGTAAGCTGAAAGCTCGACTGGGCGAACAGATTACGGCTGTGGTGAAGGGGGCAAACCCTAATGGTACAGTGAAGGATGGCGAGGTAGTCAAGGCAGTGGTGGTGCGCACCCGTAAAGAAGTTCGTCGCCCTGATGGCTCGTATATTCGTTTTAGCGAGAATGCGGCAGTTATAGTGGATAAAGAGAAGAACCCCCGTGGTACTCGTATTTTTGGACCGATTGCTCGAGAGATTCGTGAGGCCGGTTATATGAAGATTATTTCTCTGGCTCCGGAGGTATTGTGATGAGCGGTTTGAAGATTAGAAAAGGTGATATGGTAGAAGTAACGGCTGGAAAGTTCCGTGGCAAACAGGGAAAGATTATGGAAGCTATGCCAAAGGATAATAAGGTTGTGGTAGAAGGTGTAAATTTGGTTAAGCGACACCGAAAGCCAGTTAACCAAGGTGATCCGGGCGGTATTGTGGACGTTATTAAGCCGGTAGATGTTTCGAATGTAATGCTGGTATGTCCGGCTTGCGGTAAATTGACCCGAGTTGGTTATACGTTAGATAACGATAAGAAAGTACGCGTGTGTAAGAAATGCCACGCAACGGTATAACGATTATGGCTAGTAGATTGCAAGAACTGTATATTAAAGAAATTGCTCCGGCTCTAAAGGATGAGTTGGGTATAAAGAATCCTATGGCAGTACCAGTCTTGGATAAGATTATTGTGCATATGAGTTTGGGGCGTTCGAAGGATAATCAACAAGAGTTGGAAGCTTCTTTAAAGGATTTGACCCTGATTGCTGGACAGAAGCCTGTTTTTACGACAGCCAAGAAGGCAATTGCCGGCTTTAAGGTCCGCCAAGGTGATAAGATTGGGGTTAAGGCAACCTTGCGTGGTCCACGGATGTGGGAGTTTGCCGACAAACTTTTCTCAGTGGTCTTGCCTCGAACTCGAGATTTTCAGGGCTTGCCTTTGAGCGGCTTTGATAAGAGCGGTAATTATACTTTTGGCATGCCCGAGCAGGTGGTTTTTTTGGAAATTGACCCAAATAAGATGGATAAGACGCGCAGCTTACAGATAACGTTGGTGGTTAAATCTGGCAAGGCAGAGCAGTCTGAAGCGCTATTACGAAAGTTAGGACTACCTTTGGCTCACGCCTAGGGTTGCGCAAACAGAAGAAAGTGTGGTATTAGAAACTATGGCAACAAAAGCAGCAATTAATAAGAGTCTTCGAACTCAGAAATATGTGACTCGGGTACACCATCGTTGTCGACGGTGTGGTCGTCCACGGGCTTATATGCGCGACTTTGGGTTGTGCCGTATTTGCTTCCGCGAGTTGGCTTTAAAGCAACAGATTCCGGGTATCACAAAGGCAAGCTGGTAATTTATTATGGTAACGACTGATCCAATCGCTGATTTATTTACACGTATCCGCAACGGCTATCTGGCTCGTTTGGACGAGGTAGAAGTGCCTCACTCTCAAATGAAAGAAGCAGTGCTTAGTGTGCTGCGACAAGGTGGGTTTGTGGATGATGTTCAAGTGACCGAGCGGAAAGGCCACAAATCTTTTGTGGTGCGATTGCGCTACGAAGGTAAGCGGCCGGCGGTGACTCGGATTGAACGGGTTTCTACTCCAGGTCGCCGGGCGTATGTGGGAGTTGCTAATATTCCAACCGTGTTAGGTGGTATGGGTATGGCTATTCTATCGACTCCAGCCGGAATTATGACTGGCAAGGAAGCTAAGGACAAAAAGGTGGGCGGAGAGCTACTAGGGAGGGTGTGGTAATGTCTCGAATTGGTAAGATGCCGGTAACTATTCCGGCAGGTGTTACAGTTGAATTGCAAGGGAACTTGCTTACTGTTAAAGGGGCTAAGGGTGAGCTGTCGCAGCGCTTAGAGCCTGAGATTACCATTCAGATTGCTGATGGACAGGCTAGTGCAGTGGTGGTTGAGCAGACCAAACGATCCAAAGCTTTGTGGGGATTGTATCGCTCGCTATTGGCTAATATGGTTCATGGCGTAACTGAAGGTTTTACTAAACAGCTAGAAATGGCTGGTGTGGGACATCGGGCTTCGATGCAGGGCAATAAGTTGCAACTATCAGTTGGATTCTCTCACCCAGTTATTATCGAGCCTCCGGCTAATGTTACTTTTGCCGTAGCTGAAAACACTAAGATTAGTGTCAGCGGTATTGATAAGGAAGTAGTTGGGCAGGTAGCGGCGGAGATCCGCGGGGTTAAGCCGCCAGAGCCATATAAGGGTAAAGGTATTCACTATATGGGTGAAGTTATTCGCCGCAAAGCTGGTAAGGCGGCTAAGGTGGGAGGAAAGTAAATTATGCAGAAACATACGTACGGCCGAACACGGCGTCACAACAGAATTCGATTTCAACTTAAAGGAACGGCCGAGAAGCCTCGGTTATCTATTTTCCGCTCTAATACCCAGGTTATTTGTCAGTTGATTGATGATGCTAAAGGGGCCACTTTGGTTTCGGCTAGCGGTCATGATTTAGGTAAAGAGGTTAAGGGCACCAAAACTGAGCGAGCAGCGGCAGTTGGCCGATTGTTAGCGGATCGAGCGGCGGAGAAAAAGGTGACTACTTTGGTATTTGATCGTGGTGGGTATAAGTATCATGGCCGGATTAAAGCAGTGGCTGATGAGCTACGACAGAAAGGGTTACAGTTTTAAGTATGGTTACTAAGCGACGCGTACAATCGAATGATCAGCCAAAGAGCGAGTTTGTTGAGCAGGTAGTTCAGCTAAATCGGACCTCCAAAAAGACTAGCGGTGGCAATACTATGTCATTTAGCGCTATGGTGGTAGTTGGTGATAAAAAGGGTCGAGTTGGAGTAGGTTTGGGTAAGGCTCCAGAAGTGTCTGAAGCTATCCGCAAAGGGGTTACCAGAGCTAAAAAGCAGTTGTTTACGGTCCCGACCTACAAGTCGACTATCCCACATCCGATTGAAGTAAAGTTGGGTGCAGCTAGAGTACTGCTTAAGCCGGCTCCAGAGGGTACCGGAGTGATTGCAGGTGGCGCTGTGCGGGCAGTAGTAGAAGCGGCTGGTATTCACAATATTTTGTCTAAAGTATTGGGGACGAGTAATAAAATTAGTAACGTATATGCTACTATGGAAGCTCTAAAGCAGTTGAAGGCTCGACAGGAAGCGCCGACGACAAAGAAAGCTAAGGAAAAGGAAGTTACTCATGGAACTGTCTAATTTAACGACAATTGTCGATAAGTCAAAAAAGCGTGTTGGTCGAGGTAACGGTAGCGGTAAGGCCAAGACTTCTGGACGAGGTATGAAAGGGCAAAAGGCTCGCGGGACTACGCGACCGGGCTTTGAAGGCGGTCAGTTGCCATTGATTAAGCGATTGCCCTTCCGACGTGGTTTGGGTAATACATCTCATCGCCATAAGCCGCTGGCGGTTAATGCTGCTCGTCTATCGATTGTACCGGCTAATACTACGATCACGCCTGACGTACTAAAAGAGCATGGCATAGTGCCGGTTATGTATACTGGTGCCATTAAAGTGATTGGCCTGACGGGTAAAGAGTCTTTTACATTTGAAGGAGTAGAGCTAACCCGGGTGGCGGCTGAACGGCTGAAAGGGTAAGCGGAATTTACCGCATGATCCGATTATTACGCAACATCTGGAACACACCTGACTTACGGTCAAAGATTTTATTCACCCTTTTGTTGATTGCGATTTATCGTGTGCTGACGTTTATTCCCATGCCTGGGGTAGACGTAACACAGCTGCAGGCTTTGATTAATGGAAATCAACTGCTTAACCTGATTAACCTGTTCTCAGGTGGTGGATTGGCTAACTTCTCTATTGTTGGTTTGGGTTTAAACCCGTACATTAATGCTTCTATTATTATTCAGCTATTGACGATGGTCTTCCCTAAGTTGGAGGAGCTGTCTAAAGAAGGTGAACAAGGTCAGCAAAAAATTAACCGTTATACTCGTTATTTGACCGTGCCGTTGGCGATTGTGCAGGGTATTGGTGCGTATGCTCTATTGCGCAGTCAAGGGGTCATACAATCGATGGATATTATCCATATTAGCTTATTGGTCTTGACTATGACGGCTGGCGCCTTGTTCCTGGTGTGGCTGGGTGAGTTAATCACTGAGAAAGGGATTGGCAACGGCGTGTCGATATTAATTTTTGCTGGTATTTTGGCTCGTTTGCCGATTGAGATACAACAAGCGTTGGCAACGCAGACTAGTCAGAACGGCATGATATGGTTTATGCTGGCGGCGATTATATTGTTGGTGGTAATGGGAACAGTCTATATTACCGAAGGACAGCGGCGGATTCCGGTGCAGTACGCTAAGCGGCTGAGCGGCAACCGGTTGGTGGGTGGCCAGTCGACCTACATTCCACTACGAGTTAACCAAGCTGGAGTTATTCCGATTATCTTTGCTATCTCTTTGGTATTGTTCCCGGGAACAATTGCTGGCTATCTGGTTAACTACAAAATTGACTGGGTAGCTCAGGCGGCCCAATCCGTGCAAGCTTTCTTTAATGATACGCTTTATTTTGCCTTGATTTATTTTGTGCTAGTGGTGGCGTTTAGCTTTTTCTATTCCACTGTGACTTTTAATCCGACGAGAATTGCGGAAGATTTACAGAAGTATGGTGGATTTATTCCAGGAATTCGACCAGGCAAGTCAACTAGTAATTATCTGCAGCAGATTTTGGTGCGGATTACGCTGATTGGCGGGTTATTCTTGGGTGTTATTGCGGTGCTGCCGTATGCCTTGCAAGCGGTTTTCCCCGACATTGGTTCGTTGGCGCTCGGTGGAACCAGTTTGTTAATTGTCATTGCAGTGATTTTGGAAACGGCTAAACAGGTTGAATCGATGTTGGTTATGCGGAATTACGAAGGATTCTTGCGATCGTGAACATTTTACTGCTTGGACCGCATGGTGCCGGCAAGTCTACTCAGGCGCATTTGTTGTCTGCGGCGCTGCATATTCCGTATATTTCGACTGGCGGAATGTTGCGGACATTTGCCTCACATAGTGGTGAGACTGGCCAGAATATTCGCGAACGGTTGGAGCGGGGAGATTATTTTTCCGACGAGGAGATGATTCCGTTGGTGGAGCAGCGGTTGACGCAAGTTGATGCGGCGCACGGGTTTATTCTAGAAGGGTTTCCTCGGACTTTGGCTCAGGCTGAGGCCCTGCAAGCCAAGATTGATGTGGCCTTCCATTTGCATTTGACTGCAGAAGAGGGCATGAAGCGGCTGTTGGCTCGCCATCGGACGGATGATACTCCAGAGATTATTCGACATCGATTGGAGCAATACGCTACTGAGGCTGATAAAGTGTTGGAGTTTTACCGACAGAAAGATGTGTTAGAAGAGGTGGATGCTAACCGACCAGTAGAAGAGATTTTGGCCGATTTGTTCTCCCGCCTCAATTTGAATCGATGATTGAGCTTAAAACTGAGCAACAACTGGCGATTATGACTGAAGGCGGGGCAAAGTTGGCCCGGTGTCGGGATGCAGTGGTGGCAGCGGCGCAGCCTGGCGTAACCACCTTAGAGCTGGACGCTTTGGCCGAGTCTTTGATCGTAAAGACAGGTGGCAAGCCTAATTTTAAAGGCTATGGCGGATTTCCTTATACTATTTGTGCCAATGTAAACGAGTTAATTTTGCATGGCTTTCCTAATAAGCGGCCCTTACAGCAGGGCGATATTTTTTCGTTGGATATTGGCTTGATTTGGCAAGGGTTACACGTGGATACTACCGCTACGACAGTGATTGGTGGGATAGGCGCTGTGTCTGAGGCGGTGCAGCGGTTTGTAAAAACGGGGGAGAAGGCTTTGTCTTTGGCCATTGATCAAGCGGTGGTTGGGAATAGGGTTGGCGATATTTCGGCCATTATGCAAAAAACGGTCGAGTCGGCAGGGTATAGCGTGATTCGAGAATTTGTTGGGCATGGAGTGGGGACAGAGTTGCATATGGAACCGATGGTGCCGTGCTTTGGCCGTCCTGGAACGGGTGTGATGCTTAAGGAGGGGATGACTCTGGCGATTGAAGTGATGATGAATATGGGTGGGCCAGGGGTTAGGACGCTTAAAGATGATTGGCAAGTAGTGAGTAAGGATAAGAGTTTGACGGCTCAATTTGAGCATACGGTGGCGGTGACTGCGGCAGGACCGCAGGTCCTGACTCAGTAGTAGGCTCGCCGATCGAAGCTCGGCTTAGTCGGCTCGCTGCGCCGATATTACGAATAGTTTGTAGTTTGCAGTTTACGGTTTACAGTTTTACGAATAGCTAGCTACGAGCGAGTTTTTCGTTTTTCGTTTATCCCGACCCTGACGGGGCGGGCAGGAGTTTTTTCCGCCCGAGGCGGACGGGAGTTATGCGAATAACGAATAGGCGAATAACGAAGTACGATTTGCCCGAGACCCGATTATCCGAGGTTCGAATTATGCGGTACGGATTACTAATTACGCGATCGAATAAACGAATAAGCGAACAAAACGAATTGACCTTGCTTTGGTTTATCTGAGATATATTTGAAGTATTATATAATTAAATTATTTTTATTATATAATACTTTTTGATTACTTATATAAGTAGGAGGTAGGATATGGTGACGATTATTTTTGAAGCCCACAGTACGACGGTGGACAATGAGGCGCATGTGTCGTCGGGGCATTTTGACGTTGAATTGTCTGCTCTGGGGTTAGAGCAATCGAAAGAATTGGGACGACGGCATGCAGATGAATCTTTTGCAGCCGTTTTTTTGTTCGGATTTGCAGCGGTCGTATAAAACGGCTGAGATAGCCTTTGGTGAAAAGTTTCCGATTGTGCAGGATGCCCGGTTGCGTGAATGCGATTACGGTGATTTTACTCGTAAGTCGAGCAAAGAGGTGGATGAGCAGAAGCGACAGCGGATTGAGATACCTTTTCCTAATGGTGAAAGCTATGAGGATTGCGCTACTAGGATGAAGTCGTTTTTAGACGATTTGAAGCGGGATTATGATGGTAAGCGGGTAATGATTATTGGTCATCGGGCGACCCAGTATGGGTTGGAGCATTGGATTAAAGGGGTGTCGGTGTTGGATGCTGTAACGGCGCCGTGGCAGTGGCAGCCGGGGTGGGAATACGATTACGAATGAGTTTATGGTTTATAGTTTGTAGTTTATGGTTATACGAAGATACGAATAACGAAGTATCGAACAGGCGAGTTAACAAATAGACGAATGACGAAGCAATCTTTTCCCAGAGACCTACTTGAACCAAGTAACCAAGTAACTCCTGTCTGCCTCTGGAGGAAAGTAACAAATAACTTCCATGGAGGGTTGATGAGTGGCAAGAATTGAGATACAGCCGGTTGGTTCAGTTTTGGGTGTGGATAAGGATGGCTATATTGTGTCGTCCTCGGCGGTGGAGAAGATGCAGGCGAAGTGGCGTGAGGCAGCGGAGGCGGTGGTGGAGGTGTGCCGACGAGTGTTGGGTGAGAATCTGCATAGCGTATATGTGCGTGGATCGGCGTCCCGTGGTGAGGCTATTGATGGGATGTCGGATTTGGATATGATGGTGGTGGTTAGGGAGTATCTGGGTGAGAAACAGAAGTCCGAGCTCGATTCTGTGCGTCGCAATTTAGAAAAATGTTATCCGTTTTGCCGCGGAATTGAAACGAGCGTTAAGCTATTGGAGCCACTTGAGTCGAGACAGAATCCGAATTGGTTCTTGATAAAAGTGTATTCAGTTTGTGTATATGGACAGGATTTAGCTAACGTCTTGCCTGCCGTTAAACCGGGACGAAGTATGGTACTACATGCCTTGGATGTACGGGAAGAGCTATTGGCGATTATACTCAAGTTTGAGAACGGGGAATATGCTTTTACCGCGGGTAGGTGTGTTTGGATGATGAAGCGCTTGTTGCGATCGGGAGCAGAGCTGGTAATGGAGCGGGAGCAAGGATATACGCGAGACTTGTATTATTGTTACTCACTGTTTTCTAAATATTACCCAGATAAAGAGCCAGAAATGCGGCAGGTATTGGAGTTGGCCTTGAATCCAGTTGGTGAAATGCGTCAGATAAAGGGTTTAGTGGTGCAGCTGGCGGAGTGGATTGGCGATGAGGTGGGGCGGGTGTATGGTGCGGATAATAACGAGTTAATAAGGAGTGATTATGACTGAGTCAATGCAAGTACAGTCGTTGTTGGCGCCTCAATCGGTAATCGCGGCTTTGCCAGCGGAGATGAAAGAGTGTTGGCAGACGGCTATATTGGGGGACGCGCAGCGGCGATTGTTTTACTTTGGGGCGGTGCATTTTTATGATGCTAGTAATCCAATGTTTGAAGAGATTGAGGCGTTTTGGCGGAAGTTCTTATCTTCTAATACCTCTGGCCAGGAGCAAACGGTGTTTTTTGAAGGTAATTTTGAGCCGGTCACCGATGATGCGGAAGCAACAATTCGCGCTGGCGGGGAAAGTGCCTATGTGAGATTGTTGGCGCGACAGGCGGGCGTGGCCGAGTTTCGGCCTGAGCCGAAGAGATTAGATGAGATTAATTTTTTGCGAACAATGTTTTCAGATGAGGAGATTTTTAGCTTCTATTTTGTTCGGACGTTGGTGCAATGGCATAGGCTGATAGATGGTCCACCGGTTGAGCAATATTTGCGGTCATACATACAGAATTGGCAGGACAAATATACTATGCCCTCTGAGTGGGGTTTTGGTGAGCTGTATCGGATGGCAGAAGAAATAGCAGGGGAACCTATATCTATGGAGAGGAAGAATTCTTTGCAGCGGATTATTTCTGGCCGGGTTGTTCAATCCGCCTTAAATGATATAGATCGCCATGTGGGTGATTTTAGAGATGTGTTTATGGTTGAGCGGATAATTGAGACCTGGCGAGCTGGTCGAAATCTGTTCATTGTGTATGGGAACTTGCATTTAATGCGTCAAAAGCCAGCCTTACTATTCCTTTTGGGACTGCAAGAACTAGCAGAATGACTGAAGTGTTGACGAATGGGGTAGGAGTGCGGTATAATCCGCCAGTATCACCATGATCTGGCTTCAGATCGACAGGGAAACACGGTGATCTTTTTTATGGCTACTACTAACAGCGTTGAACTTGATGGGGTGGTTGCAGAAGCATTGCCAAACACTATGTTTCGAGTAAAGATGCAGGTGCCAGCCGCTGGTGGTGAAGTTCGCGAGGCGATGCTTTTAGCGACGCTATCGGGTAAAATGCGGACGCGTCGGATTCGGGTGTTGCCTGGAGATAGAGTAAAAGTAGTAGTTGTACCGCCTGATTTGTCTAAGGGGCGGATTATTTATCGGTATCGGTAAACAATTTGAAATTAAGGAAAAGGTTATGAAAGTTTCGGCCTCAGTTACAACACGATGCACCAAATGCAAGACAATTAAGCGCAAGGGAGTTGTGCGGGTTATTTGCACCAATCCGCGCCACAAGCAGCGCCAAGGATAATTTTTATGCCACGAATTGCCGGAGTTGATATTCCAAACGATAAAAAGGTTGAATATAGCCTGCCATATGTGCAAGGGCTAGGATTGTCGGCCTCTCGTAAGTTGTTGGGGCTGGCCCGTATTGCTACTGATATGAAAGCTCGTGACTTGAGTGACGAGGATATTTCTCGGTTGAATCAGTTAATTGAACAGCATTTCACTGTTGAAGGCGAGCTGCGCCGCCAGACCAATGACAACATTAAGCGATTAGTGGATATTGGCGCATATCGCGGGACTCGCCACAAGAAGAATTTGCCGGCTCGCGGGCAGCGGACTCGACATAATGCTCGAACTCGACGGGGTAAGAAGCAGACTGTTGGGGGCATGCGTCGCGTGCTGCAGAAGACGTAGGATTGTTAGTAGTGAGTTTCGACCCTGCTGGGACGGACAGGGGTGGGTGGTGAGTAGTTATTCACTTTGTAACATAAGAACTTTTAGCTTAGGATTTATTTGAATTATGGCAATTACACGACGAAAAAAGCAGATGAAGCAGGTAGCAGTTGGACGAGTATATGTTCAGGCTACGTTTAATAATACTATCATTTCTATTACCGATGAGCAGGGCAATGTGATTGCCTGGGGCTCAGCGGGTATGGCTGGGTTTAAGGGGTCGCGTAAGTCAACACCATTTGCGGCTACGACGGCTATGGATCAGGTAACGGCCCGAGCTAAGGAGTCCGGTTTGCAGAAGGTGTCCATCTTTGTGAAAGGGCCTGGTTCAGGTAGAGATGCAGCAATTCGGTCGTTTAAGAATGCTAACATTGATGTAGTCAGTATTACTGATGTCACTTCTCAGCCACATAATGGCTGTCGACCGCGTAAGCGACGAAGAGTGTAAGGCGAATGACACTAATGTGTGATTAGATATGAATGAAGGAACCAAGTAACTAATAACTAATTAACTAATTTTATTATGGCTAGATATACAGGACCACAACACAGATTATGCCGACGCGAAGGAATCGCTTTGTGTGGCAGCGACAAATGCCCAGTCGTTCGTAAGGGGGCGGTGCCTCCAGGACAGCACGGCTTGGCCCGTGGACGTAAGCCATCTAACTACGCCCTGCAGTTGCGCGAGAAGCAGAAAGTTAAGCGCTATTATGGCGTATTGGAAAAGCAATTTGAAAAATATTTTGATTGGGCGGTTAAGAACTCAGGAGCAACTGGACTAACGCTGCTGCAGATTTTAGAGAGCCGATTGGATCATGTAGTATTCTTACTCGGTTTCGCTTCAACTAAGCGGTTGGCTCGTCAGATGGTGAATCACGGTCATGTATTAGTTAATGGCAAAACGGTGACTATCCCCTCTTACAATCTTAAGCCAGGCGATGTAGTTAGTCTGGGTTCTAAAGCGACAAATATTCCGGCGGTTGTTGAGCATATGAAGACGGTTAAGGATGATCAGATTCCAACCTGGATGGAGCGGAAGGGTGGAGCAGGAGTTGTAAAAGATCTGCCAGTTCGAGAACAAATCACTTTCCCGATTGAAGAGCAGTTGATTGTTGAGTACTACTCACGCTAGTGGGCGGAGTAAGAGTTTAGGAGTATATATGTCACTATTAGCTTTTGTGCCAAATACTGAAATTACAGAGCATGATGCCAGCCGGGCCACTTTGGTGATTGAGCCATTAATGTCTGGATTTGGTCAGACACTGGGAAACGCCTTGCGACGCGTACTGTTGTCTCAATTGACTGGGGCGGCAGTTACTCAGTTGCGTATTGATGGCGCATCGCATGAATTTAGCACATTGCCTGGAGTTAAGGAAGATGTGGTTGAATTGTTGCTTCGGGTGAAGAAAGTCCGCTTTGCGGTTCATACTGACCAACCTCAAATTGTTCGTTTAGAGGCGAAGGGTGTCGGCGTCATAACAGCTGCCGATTTGAAGTGTCCAACTGGTGTAGAAGTGGCTAATCCTGATTTAGAGTTGGTTACGTTGACCGAGGCTAAGTCGAAGGTTTCATTTGAACTAACCGTTCAGCGTGGTCGAGGTTATCAGGTTGCTCCAGAAGAGAGTTTGCCAATTGGCGTTATGGGGCTGGACGCTAAGTTTAGTCCGGTCGTGCGTGTAAACTATGCGGTTGAGGATACTCGCGTAGGTCAGATGACTAACTTGGATCGCTTGACTATGGAAATTACGACAGATGGTTCGATTAGCCCGGCTGAGGCCTTTAGCCAGGCTACAGCGCTGTTAGTTGAAGCATTTAGCTCTTTGAATGGTCAGAATCCAGAAGAGGCCGAGACGGCGAGCGCGGCTACGTCTAAAGCTAAGGCTAGCGATATAGATGATAGCTCTAGCTTGGAGGAGTTGGGTATTCCGACCAGAGTTTTGAATAGCTTGAAGAAGGCTGGCATTGAGACAGTAGGTGATATGCGAGCTAAGAGTCACGAAGAGCTTTTGGCCGTTAAGAACCTGGGTGAAAAGTCGTTAGAGGATGTGCTAAAGAAAATTGCCTAGCAATTAGAATTAGGAATTTAGAATTAAGAATTACGTGGTAAGTTATTATGCGACATCAAGTACACGGAAAAAAACTAAATCGGTCGAGCGGACATCGAAAAGCGTTGTACCGCAATCTAGCTCAGTCGTTGGTTGAGCATGAGCGAATTACGACGACGTTGCCAAAGGCTAAAGCTATTCGGCCAGTGGTAGAAAAGTTGATTACTCGAGCCAAGGGGCAGGATTTGGCAGCTCGACGAGCAGTGATGGCGTTTTTGCCAACAACTGCTGCTGCAGACAAGGTTTATTCTGTGTTGGCAGTCCGTTTTGCTGACCGTCCAGGTGGCTATACTCGGATTATTAAGACAGGGCGACGAGCTGGTGATGGCGCTGAGATGGCAGTTATAGAGTTGGTTGAATTGTCTGGACCGACGGCATTAACGGCGGCTAAAAAGAAGCCTGTGGCCAAGAAGGCTGCTTCAGTAGCCAAGAAATCAGCTTCGACTAAGCGAACAAAAACTGCGGCGAAAGAAGAAACTACTGACACGAAAGAATCATAATCATGAAAAAGAACGATTATTACAATCCATCGGCCAAAGATTTAACGGCCAAGTGGCACTTAATTGATGCTAAAGGCCAACGATTGGGTAAGGTAGCAGCCCGGGCAGCTCAATTGCTGATGGGTAAGCATGATCCGAGCTATGTGCCTCACTTGGATAACGGTGACCGGGTAGTTATTATTAATGCAGCCGGGCTAGATATTCATCAGCGCAAGGTTGAAGGCAAGCTGTATTGGCGCCACAGTGGATATCCAGGTGGTATTCGCAATGAGTCCCTCGGTAAGGTTATGGCTGAGAAGCCGACCGAAGCTGTTCGCCGAGCAGTTCGCGGCATGCTGCCCAAGAATCGACTGGGCTCCGCTACACTAGGTAAGTTGTATATTTATGCTGGTGAAGAGCATGAACAGGTTGGTCAGAAGCCGGAAAAGGTGTCTCTGTAAAGGAAATTTTTTATGGCAGAACAAGAGCAAAACAAAACTGAAGAACAAGTTTCGAAGCCTAAGAAGGCTAGTAGCGGTACGGTTTACTGGACGGTTGGGCGTCGTAAAGAGGCTGTTGCCCGCATCAAGATGGAGCTGGGCAAGGGTGAGATTACGGTGAATGATAAGCCTTTAGAGGAAGCGTATCCGCGCCCTTTGGATAAGGCAGTCATTGTAGCTCCATTAGTAGCTACGGAGCGCCAAGATACGTTTGCAATTTCGATTAAGGTTGGCGGTGGTGGACCTCGTGCCCAGCTAGGAGCTATGTCATTGGGCATTGCCCGGGCTTTGAAAGAGTATGATGAAACCTTGCGTGGGGTGCTGCGGTCACAGGGTATGCTAACCCGCGATCAGCGCATGAAGGAACGCAAGAAGTATGGTTTGAAGCGGGCGCGTAAAGCTCCGCAGTTCTCTAAGCGTTAAGAGTCGCGACTTGGTTTGGTAATTTTAACAATACGCCGATTTTATCGGCGTATTTTTGTTATGGGTGTCTAAGTAAATATTTATACCATAATATACTGATAATTATTGCATCTTGTTGTTAAGATTGGTACGATACAGGTACTATTATTTTTATGATGGGTGTTTAGTATGCGAATATGGCTCATTCAGTGACTATTTCTGTGGATATAGATCGTTGGGCGGCTAAAGGGTCCGCAGTGGCTCAGCAGGTCAATCGTGCTTTGGGTGGTCGATTTGATCGATTGTTCTCTCATACCGCCTTGACAGATATTAATGCTTCTTATGCTGAAGCACTTCGCTATGGTCTTTTGGATCAGTTGGCCATAAAAGTGCTCTGGCTGCATGGAGCAATGTTAGCTCTGATATTGATGCTTAATACCTATGTCCGGTTGCCGGATTTATTTCCATCGCCGTTAGGCTGGTATTCATTAACTGTGCCTGAAGGGGTAATGGCTCTTCTTTCGGGCGGCATTGCCCTGCTTATTCCATTGTTGGCGCAATCGCGGATTAAGAACCATTTTGTGTGGAGAATTTTGTTAGCCTTGTCGCTGCTGGCTTTCTCTTACTTATTTGTGTTTGCTAGTAGTGGCGCTTTGATTATGCATTTCCACGTTTTTCTCGTTATGGCGTTTATGGCGGCCTATGCTGATTGGCGATTGGCCTGGATTCTATTCGGCGTAGTGTCGGTAGTTAATATTTTGTTGGATGCCTTGTTTCCGGTATGGTTATATAGCTATGGCCACAATGACCTGTCAGTGCCGCTACATACGTTGTTTTTGTTGGCGATGACGTATTTTGTGGTGGTGTTATGTAACAACCATCGTGATTCGATTGTGGAGCTGATTGCGGCTAAGCGGCGCAATGAACAGTTTCTGGCCATTGCTTCTCATGAGCTGCGGACGCCGTTGACGAGTATGAAAGGATACACTGAAGTGTTGGAGCGTCGATTAAAGCGGGGCACGCAGAAGGACTTGGTGCAATTTACGGAAAAGTTGGATGATCAGCTGAATAAGTTGTCTGGACTTATTAGAGATCTGCTTGATATGACTAAAATCCAGAGCGGGCAGTTGGTAATCCGACGAGAGCGAATATCTATTAACGGTGTGGTGGAGCGATCGATTGAGGACGTACAAGCAATTGCCCACCACCATAAAGTGCGGGTGTCTGGCTGGTGCAATACGGCGGTGATAGGAGATCAGGTTCGCTTAGAGCAGGTTATGGCTAATTTACTGGCCAATGCTATTAAGTATTCTCCGACTAGCGACCGTGTCCTCATACGAGTTTCTGAGGGTAGAGATAAGGTGGTGGTGAGCGTGCAGGATTTTGGTATTGGGATAGCTAAGCGCGAACAAGAGAATTTGTTTAAGCCGTACTCTCGTCTCCAGAGCGCCAGTCGGGCAGATGTGCCAGGCGGGCTTGGGTTAGGTCTCTACATCTGTGCTGAGATTATTAGTTGGCATGGTGGAAAGATTTGGCTGGAGAGTGAAGAAAATAAAGGGTCGACTTTCTCTTTCTCCCTACCACTAATTAAAGCTCGACCAGAGCAGCCATCAGCGATTATGCACCGAGGTTCGTATGTCTAGACGAGTACTTATTGTTGACGATGATCCGGCTATTTGTGAAGTTTGCCAAATTGTTTTGGAAGATGAAGGGTTTGAAGTCTATACCGATGATGGTAGCAATATGGCAGATTATGTTCGAAGTCGAGCCGACGTTATATTGTTGGATATCTGGATGCAAGGTATTGATGGCCGGACAATTGCTAAGCAGCTGAAGTCGCAACCTAATACTGGCAAGGTGGTGTTGATGTCAGCGCATAGTGATGCTACGCCTGTGTCGGTCCGAGAAACGGGTGCGGATGATTTTTTGGCTAAACCGTTTGAGTTGGATGAGCTGATTACGGTGGTTAAGCGCCAAGTTGAGCATGACTAACCACCTTTTTTGAGGTAACGTTTAGCTGGATCGCTTTGTGGTGACAAGCTGCTCAATTTTGCTGAATAGCTGGGGGAACTGGCGGTAGTCAGAGGCTGTATTAAAATGGCCTGCGCCTGGGATGATGATGGGCTTGGTACCGAGGTTGGTTGAAAGCTCTAGGCATCGATGTAGCGGTACGAACGGATCGTTATCGCTGTGGAAGATGATGATCTGGCCGGCATTCCGGCGAATAGTGGCCCAGTCGAAGGGTTTTTGATAAAAACTAGTATTAATGGTATCCAGTTCGGGGTGGTTGAGATTGCCAATGAATCCGGAGACGAAGAAAGTCGCCTTGAGTGGTGTAGCGAGTTGCTCTAGTACCGACAAGGCAAAGGTGGCGCCAATGCTGTGTCCGATGAGAAGACTGTTTTGATTTAGCTTAGCTAGGTATGGAGCTACAATGCTGATCCAACTATTAACATTTTGGCCTTCGGGAGTTGGGAATTGCGGGGTGAATGTGGTGTAGTCTAGTCGTTCTAGCTTGCGACTGGTCCAAGGGAACCAGTTTTGCCTTGGATTGCCGTATGCGCCGTGAATAATGAGAGCGGTGTCCATGAGATTAGTATATCAGATGTAAAAGTCGGACAATTCTGGTGCTCTGATTAGACCTTGTAGTTTGCTTGACTATGGAGTCTGCTTTAGAGATGAGGAGTGGCTATATTAGAGTCCTGTGGTTATCTAGTCCAACTTGTATACATTAATACTGCCACCAACAATGGCGATTGGGTCGTGGTGATCGACGACCCAGCCCCAGTCGTTGTTTTTAGTGCAGTAATGGTCGATGATAGTGGACCGAGATAGGGCGAGATAGCCAGTATAGTTGTGATTATGTGGATTGGCGGCTGAAATGGGGTAGCCGCGCGATTCGGCTTCGGCAGTGCCAGTAAAGTTGTCCAATGCTACCTGGTTGATGTGGTGTTGTCGCATGTATTCGTAGAGAGCTTTAGTGCCTTGCCCCCAATCAGCATTGGAGTCGGCAGAAATAAATGGTCGGTTGTGCGGTTCCCCGGAGAGGATATTGTAGTAGGCTAAGTGGTTGGGGAAGGCTAGGATGCTGCCGATTAGACTAGCGGTTAGAGCAATTAGGATGAGTAGGCCATAGATGCTGGTGCTCGTAGCTGTCGATGAAGGTGATCCTTGTGGAGAGTTGTTAATCGAAGGCATTAGGGTGCTAATGACGCGGCGACCAATGTTGGCTATATCTGTGCCGAGTCTAGGCCAGTCTATGAGGGAAACTGGATAGGCGGCAGCGATGATAATGAGGACACCAACTGGTAAGACATGTCGGTAGCCAATATTAATGCTAGAGAAGCTGGAGATACCTAGGTAAATAATGAGTGGGACCAGAATGATGGCTGGGACAAAGTGGTTATGGCCTCGTGTTCGGAGCCAGATGATGCAGGAAGTGGCGAAAAGGAAGAGGGTTGTCAGCGGTGTTTTAAAGAAGGTGACCACGGTAAAGTAATCTAACCGGCCACCATTGTAGCAGGCGCCCAGTAGGTAGCCGTCTCGACCGTGACTGCTCGGACCAAACAAAAGAAGGGCGCCTTTAGCATACATGGCTGGCAAGATGACCGATGCGCTGTTGAGAATGAAAGCTGGAAGCTGGATTAGTCCGGTCAGGCTGGCCGGGTTTTGGTCTGGATTTATGAGCATGAGGCTGCCGTAGCTGAGCCAAATGACGGACCAAGCGGTAAGGAAGATGGCTATCAGGCCAGCAGTGTAGCGTTGCCATTGAGCGGAGAGCGTGGTGAATATAGGGGGGATGATGGCGCTTGTGTAATCTCGATGAATGGTTAGCCAGCCAATGAGGAGGATGATAAAGATTGGCCCGAGGAGGAGGAGTGAGTACTTAGTGATGAGGCCTAGGCCGAGAATAAGTCCAGTCAGGAGGATGGTGCGATAGGTTGGGCGCTTGAGGAAAGTATGGAAGGCGGCGATGGCAGCGATAAAGAAGAGGGTGGCGACAGTATCGTCGTTGGCCAGGTGGCCGTGAGCGATAATGGATGGCTCGAAAGCGATGATAGCCAGAGCGGCTAAGGCGCTAGGTAATCCCCACAGCGACTTAGTCCAGATAAAGACTACTGCTGCCAGTATTGTGGTTAATATGGCGATGACTGCTCGGGTGAGAAAAAGAAGTTGATCGGGGTTGTTTTCAGAGGTAAATAACATTTCGTATCCCCATTGATTAGCTTCGCGGTAGGTGTTGTAG
Source organism: uncultured Candidatus Saccharibacteria bacterium (assembly GCA_964536215.1). GTDB lineage: Bacteria > Patescibacteriota > CAZHWT01 > CAZHWT01 > CAZHWT01 > CAZHWT01. The sequence continues at coordinate 3,741 of CAZHWT010000006.1, read as the reverse complement.
CTAGGTTGAGCCTGTTCGGCCGTTAAATTGGTGGCGGCCTGGGGAACGTCAGGATGAATGAATAGTAGTGGGATGGCAGCAATAGCTTTGGCCAGGAATGGATGTTCTGGGTCAAAGAGAACGTGCCCCTGAGTTATGGTGGTGTAGCCGGACAGGATGTGAATTTGCTCATCGGTACTGGCGCCATCTTTGGCGGCCTCATATAGCATCTGAGTGAGCATTGTACCGAGCAAGGCGATGACGGTAAGCCAGCAGAGCCATTGACGGATAGTTATGGTGCTAAGATGGCGAGTGATAGATTTAAGCATGAGGGAGAGTGGTGATGGCCGAGGCTAAAACAGAGGGGTCTACTAGATATTTTTTAAGGTCTACCCACCAGTTGCCTTCTGACTCAGTTACTTCGACGCCGTCCTTTTGGAGTAGATAGACTTGATCTTGCTTGGTGACGTGGAGGTTTTCGATTGAGATCATGCCGTGGCGGTTGATGACGCGCTGCCAAGGTACATTGCTAGGGCAATGAGCCATGGCTTGGCCAACCATGCGGGCTGATCTAGGCGAGCCGAGGATGGCGGCGATTTGACCGTAGGTGGCGACTTGACCGCGCGGAATAGCCCGCGTGATGTGGTAAACTTGCTGGTAAAAATTCACGGAGATATTATAGCAGACTAGCGTTACTGTGTTTGCTATGCTGGATACGGCAGAGGAGCGTTTTTGACGGCCGATTTAAAGTTGAGAGTCATAGTGCGACTTTCATCTGAAGCGCCAGTGTAGTTTTCGTTAAAAGTTTGCTTGAAGCCTGCTTTTTGGTAGAACTTGTGAACATAGGGTGCAGCAGAGGCCTTAAGTTGCAGGCTAACCTGATTGACGCCACGATCTTGTAAATCTTGCAGGCCGGCTTGGAGCAAGTGCTTGCCAATAGCTTGACCTTGATAGCCTCGTTTGACAACTTGGCCAAATAATTCGGCTAGTTGAGGGTTTTCAATATTAATCATGAATCCGATAAAGCCAACGACGGCACCTTCGTGGATTGCTAGCCAGACGGTAGGGTTTTGAGAGTTTTCCTCGACAACTTTAGTGGCCTTTTGAATGATGTGGCGTTTAGTTTGAAAGTCAAAGACGCCCCCTTGTGACTCTAGAAGTGGCAAGACGCGGGATATACCGGTGATGGTGCAGGGACGAATATCTATATTATTCATACTGTTATTGTAGCAGGTTGGAAAGGGATTGAGGGTGGCAGATGAGTCCGTGGAGACGGAATCATCTGCCTAAAAGAGGTGTCTACTCTCCTTGCATTCGAGTGTGATGCAGGGGCTGAGAAGGCCGCTGTTGCTGGAGGCTCAGCATGAATGCACGGCCTTCAGCTTCATATTGAGCAGTTTTATTGCGCTGCTCTTCTTTCTCTCTTGCGACCCTATCGGCTTCGTGTCGATCTAGGTATTTGATCCACTCTTGCGCAATGCTGTTTTGGGACAGCGAGGCAACGTTGTTTCCGTGCTTTTCCTTCAACTCACAGAAGAAGGGATATCCTTCTGAGAGGTATTTGTTCGTCAACGTGACCAAGAGTATTTGGTCCTTTTGACTTAGCTTTCGCCAGTCACGAACATCTACGCCCATTGGGCGCGCAACGGAAGATGACTGGTGCGGGCGAGCCATATTTAACCCCTTGCCTATTTGCACTGCACATTTTGTGCCGCCTTTGTCTACCCTGCGTAGACCCGGTTATTATACCCCATTGTGGCAAGTGTATTACAGGAGAAGTAGTATTGGTGGATGTTTTGATAGTGGATGGTGATAGTTATAGATATAGGGTATTGAATCTGTTTTATGACATAGCACTAGTAGCCTGGCGATATTGTAGGGCTTCGGATAGGTGATCGGGTTGAATAGTGCTGGTGCTGGCTAGGTCGGCGATGGTGCGAGCGACTTTGAGGACTTTAAGGTAGCTGCGAGCAGACAGTTGGTAGCGGGTGGCGGCCAGTTGCATGAGCTGTAGGCCGGCTTCGTCTAGTCGACAGAATTGTTTGACTTGCTTGGTAGTCATGTTGGCGTTGAGGGTAACTTGGAAGTCTATACTAGAACTAGCACTGGATTTAGAGGCTTCTATGTCAGTATTTGTACTCTGATGACTGGATGCTTGAAACTGGACCCCGATTGAATCGGGGTGGACACTGGACGCTTTTTGGAGTTTTGCTCCCTGACTACTTATGAATCTTTCCACTTGAATTTGTCTGGCCGCTTTAACTCTATTGGCGATGGCCTGTGACGTTTCGGCGGTAGATTTGGTTTGTTGAAGCTGAGCTAGCTGATGGTCCTTGACGCGAGAAACGGTAATAAAGAGGTCGATGCGATCTAGGAGAGGGCCGGATAGGCGCTTTTGATAGTTGCTGATTTGACGTGGAGAGCAGATGCAGGCAGTGAGCGGGTCGCCTTGATGGCCGCAAGGACAAGGGTTTTGAGCGGCCAGGAGTTGAAAGCGAGCTGGGAACGTATAGCTGGCTTTGGCACGGCTGATTGTGACAATGCCGTCTTCTAATGGTTGACGCAAAGCTTCTAAGACGTGGCGGGGGAACTCGGCAAATTCATCTAAGAATAGTACTCCACGATGAGCTAGACTGATTTCTCCAGGTTTTGGGTTCGCCCCACCGCCGATAAGACCAATATCGCTGGTGGTGTGGTGAGGTGAGCGGAAGGGGCGTTGTTTGAGATAGGGCTCATCGCCGAGGAGATTGCAGACACTGTAAATACCGCTGACTTCTAGAGATTCGGCGAAGGTTAGCGGTGGAAGGATGGAGGCAAAAGCGCGAGCTAACATAGTTTTGCCGCTGCCAGGCAGACCTTGGAGCATGAGGTTGTGACCGCCGGCCGCAGCGATCTCTAGCGCTCGCTTAGCTTGCTCTTGTCCGAGGACGTCTTGCATGTCGGTTTGACTGGGATGATGGTCAGATAGCTCTATGGCGGTGGGTGGAACCGGAGTAAGTGGTTGAGCGTTATTGAGGTGGAGGACGAGTTGTTTGAGGCTGGTGAGGCTATAGACGGGCAGATCTTGGATGAGAGCGGCTTCGGTGGCGTTGGCGGCAGGGACGAAGAGGGCAGTGGCGCCTTGTTTTTTAGCCAGGGCGGCAATTGGTAAGATGCCGTTGACGGCTTTAATACTGCCATCGAGTGATAGTTCGCCAATATACCAGTTGTTGGTTTGGGTGAGCGGCACTTGTTCGGAGGCTATGAGAAGGCCCAGGGCAATAGGCAGGTCAAATGAAGGGCCGTTTTTGGGTACATCAGCCGGAGCTAGATTAACGGTAATGCGATGCTGTGGGAATTGAGTGCCGGAGTTCTTGAGGGCGGAGCGGACGCGCTCTTTGGCTTCGTCGATAGCTTTATCGGGTAGGCCGACGACGGTAAAGGCAGGGAAGGACATTTTGGCCACGTCGACTTCGACGTCGATGGGCATTGAGTCTAAGCCGCAGACGGTGGCGGTTTTAATGGTGGCTAACACGCGGTACTCCTGACCGGGCAGTGATATATGTCTGGTATACACCGAAGGATACCCGAATGTCAAGAGATGCGAATAGGTAACATCCGAATTACGAATGTATATGCGAATGCTACGAAACACGAATGTTACGAATGAACTAAGCCACTATTACCAATATACCCAATACACCCAATACACCCAATACACCATTTTTCGGCACTGTCAACTAAAGCGGAACAACACATCCTTTCAAATAGCGTTGTGGACTT
>CAZHWT010000005.1:45433-59840 GCA_964536215.1 uncultured Candidatus Saccharibacteria bacterium | reverse complement strand
TTTGGCATTTGGACTCTTATACCTTGGCATTTTCCCCTATCTACTCGCTCTGTTCCAGCGCAATACTCTCCAACACCGCAATCGACAACACCGTCGTCAATAGTGAACTTCCCCCATAACTGACTAGCGGCAGCGGAATACCCGTCACTGGTGCCAGCCCCACATTCATAGCCATATTCACCAGCGCCTGAAACAACAACGTCAACACAATCCCACCCGCCAAAATAACGGTTGATCTCTCTTTAGCTCGCCACGCTATAATCGTCCCTCGCCACAAAATAACCCCAAACAGCCCCAACACCAACAGCCCGCCCACTAGACCAAACTCTTCGCACAAGCTGGCAAAAATAAAATCAGTATGATGCTCTGGTAAAAAATTAAGGTGACTCTGCGTACCTCGCCCCCAGCCCTGACCTAGCCACTGCCCTGACCCCACCGCAATCTGAGATTGCAACACATTATAGCCAGCCCCTAGCGGCGACGCCCCGGGATCCAAAAATGTGGTAATACGAGCCCTTTGATACGGCGCCATTACTAGCCAAGCTGCCACACCCACCACTACCACCAATCCAACCAAGGTTAGCAAAACTCGCTTCTCAACTGGGCTTAACCACACGCATGCCAACCAAGCCACCGCCATAACCGTAGCTGTACCCAAATCCGGCTGTACCACTACCAAGCCAATTAATGGCAGCGCCGTCCCTGCCATAATGCCAAATTGCCTCCACATACTCCACTGCCTATCCCAGCCTCGACTCACCAGCCAGGCCATCATCATCACTATGGCCAACTTAGCCAACTCCGAGGGCTGTAAAGTAAATGAGCCAATCGATAGCCAGCTTTCTGCTCCATGAGAAATTCGTCCTGTTACCGCTACCAGCACCAATAACAATAAAATAACCCCATACCACGCCGGGGAAAATTGCCAAATAGTCCGATAACCAGTCATAAGCAGCACTGCTGCCCCCACCAAACTAAATACAGCAAAAATAATCTGATTATGAAAATATGGCTCATCAGTTCCCAAAGTAGACGAAGCCTGCATAGCCAAGCCAATCAGCAGCAACAGCCCACTCGCCACCAATAATGGCCAATCAAAGCGCTTTAACCAAGAATCGTACATAAAAATAGTATAACTGATAACTCAAAAGGCAAAGCGCAAAACTGACCCACACTCACTTTTTTATCCGTCCGGGGCTGGCAGCTATCTCTCCTTGGTCATTCTCGACTGGACCCCGATTAAATCGGTGTGAATCAAGAATCAGATTCCCGCTTTCGCGGGAATGACATACGTGGAAAGCTGTAGAATCTATCTGGGATATTCAAAAAGTGAGACTGAGTCAGAGCGCAAAGCCATAATTAAAAACGTAAAGTCAGAAAACTAAAATACGAAACAAATCACAAGCATAAAACTCAAAAAATATTCGTTTTTCTAATTCCAGATTTCAACTTTGTTCCGTATTTCAAACTTCTAATTTCGTATTTACAAAAACCATTCAGCTTTGAATTCTAAACGCCGCGCTTTCAGCCACTAGACCACTTCCACCTTCAAACTATCCCCCTTAACCAACTCATCCGCCAACGTCTGGCGTTTAATCTCCTCCGCTTGCGACTCTGGCCAATCAGGCAGTGTTACCCTAACTCTCGCATCCAAACTGCAGCCCAATTTCTTGCGCTCGGCCTGAACTGATCGGACTAACTCCCGAGCCATTCCCATATCGCGCAGTTCATCGGTTAATGTCACATCATACGCCACCATCAGATCATCGGACTCCCCATCAAACTCAACCCGCAGCACATTCAACTCGGCTCCCAATAGCTGCTCTATCTCGGCTGGTAAAGCTTGAGGTGCTTTATACATAGCCTTTAACAACGGCTGTTTTAACTTCAGCTTCTGCTCTTCACGCACACTATGCCCCACCTCAACCAACTGCCGAGCCACCACCATCTGCTGCTCCAAGGCTTTATTCCTAGCCCCAGCCATTGGCCATCGGCTTAAATGCACCGACTCACCACCAGACAAATTAACATACATTTGGTCAGTCAGGAACGGCAAATATGGCGAACCCAATCGTAATACCGTCATCAATACCTCATGAGCCGTCTCATAGAAAGCAACCCTATCGGCTCCATCGACCGCCGTTGGCCCTACCCGATCTCGTGACCGGCGGATAAACCACTGCGACACATCCGTCACCACAAACTGCTCCAAAGCCCGGCTGGCCGTCATAGCATCATACCCATCCAAGCTCCTAGTCGAAACCTCCACCAACTCCGCCATCTTGGACAAAATCCATTCGTCCAGCGGGTTTCGAATTTCGGGTTTCGGGTTCCGGCCCTTGCCGCCTTCGCCACCTTCCCCATTCGGCCCATGACTGGACGCTTGCAACTGGACGCTGGACGCTTCCTCAAACACTTCTCCCCTCTCCCTTCTCCCTTCAACCTGATCAGCCGGCTCCCATCCATCCAACGCCGCATAGGTAATCACAAAGTTATACACGTTCCACCAAATCAAAAAGAACCGCCGCTGAATCTCTTTAGCTGGACCAAAACCAAAATTAAGATTATTTTCCGGATTAGCCGTCACGTATTGCCAACGCATTGCCTCTGCCCCCACCTGCTCCGCCGCTGCGTTAAATTCAATCGAGTTCCCCTTACTCTTATGCATTTCCTGACCTTTTTCATCCCGCACCGTTGCAAAGCCCAGCACCGTCCTAAACGGCTTAAATTCACCATTTTCTGGACGCTGGACGCTTGAAACCGGACGCTCATCCTTCAAGGCTGTTGACATAGCAATTAAAGCGTAAAACCAGTTCTTAAACTGCCCCGGAAAACTTTCAGTAATAAAATCCGCCGGGAACCACTCTTCTGGCACAGTCGAAAACGGTACAATTCCCGCGTCTAACCATGGGTTACCTACATCCGGAATCCGACTCAAGACCGCTCCCGTCTTAGGCGACTTAATCTTGACCCGATCAATCCAGGGTCTATGTGGTGTATGACCATCAAACTCCGACCAACCTTCTATTGCCAATTGTTTCAATTCGTCATACGATCCTACTACAATAAAGGAGCCGTCCGTATCTTCATATATTGGTAGAGCTAAGCCCCAGAACCGCTTTTTGGAAATCAGCCAGTCGCCCAGATTCTTCAGCCAATCCAGCTCCCGATCCAAGCCCCACTTGGGCAACCAAGTAATAGCTTTAGCCGTCTCTACCATCTGCTCGCGGTAGGTTTTACCGCTGGCATCAGGCCGATCTACCGCAATGTACCACTCATCCACTACCCGCCAGACCAACTCTGTCTTACATCGCCAACAAATTGGATAGCGGTGCTTATACCGCTCCGTCTTATACAGAAACGTTCCGCGTTGCTCAGTTTTCAAAAAATCTATAATCAACTCCGGATGCTTTTTAGCATTCTGCCCGGTCAAAAAGCCAAATCCATCCACATAGCTAGCCCCTTCATCGATTGGCGCAATGACGGGTAATTTTTCTTCCTTACCAATCTTAAAGTCTTCCGCTCCCGCCCCTGGGGCAAGGTGCACTAGTCCAGTTCCTTCGCCCTCAACCACCAAATCCTTAGCCGCCACAACCGAATGGAAGGTCTCAGGAGCTTCTATCTTAGCCGACTGCACCGCCGCCAAATCATCAAATGGTCCCTTATAGTGTCGACCCACCAACTCTTTTCCTTTAACAGTGTTAAATACTTCTCCCAACTGTAATCGTTCGTTTGCCTCTTTAGTCGTCCAGACCATCCCCTGGTCCGTCTTCACTAACACATAGTCAAACTCCGGATTAACCGCCACCGCCACATTAGCCGGAATCGTCCACGGCGTCGTGGTCCAAACGAGCAGAGCTTCGCCCGACTGAGTTTCGAGTTTCGAGTTTCGAGGTTCGAGGTTAGCATCATCCTCGCTGCCTGGCTGCCTGGCTGCCTGGCTGCCTTCACCATTCTGGTCACTATCTTCGAGCTGCAGCTTAATGTACACCGCCTCATGCACCACTTCCTTATAATCCTCAGTTAGAATCTCCATCTGAGAGATAGCCGTCCCACACCGCGGGCACCATGGCACCGAGTCATGCCCCTTATAGACCCAGCCCTTATCATGACAGACCTTAAGAAAATGCCAAATTGTATAGTTGTTGGTCGGGCTGGAGGTATGGTAGCTATTAGCCCAGTCCATAAAATAACCCAATCGCTTGGATTGCTCCGTCTGCACACCGGAATACTTTGCCACCCGTTCTTTACACAAAGTAATAAACTTTTCCAAAGAAGCAAACTCGTCTCCCGGCACCAAATTCAAAATATCTTTTTTGGAATGCAAATTGAGCTCTTTCTCAACCTCAACCTCTACCCACAAACCTTGCTCATCAAATCCATTTTGAAAGCGTTGCCTATGGCCCAGTAAATTGTGATACCGTTGGAATAAATCCTTATACGTCCGTCCCCAAGCGTGATGCACGCCCATTGGGTTATTAGCCGTAATTGGACCATCTAAAAAGGAAAACTTTTGCTCTGAATCGTCATTCTTATGTAGATACTTATTAACAATATCCTCTTGAGCCCACCGCTCCATAACTTCATTTTCCAGAGCTACAAAATCAACTTGAGAGGAGACGGGTTTGAAAGGCATATGCGTTATTCGCTATTGGTTATTAGTTACTTAGTAGCTTAGCAAGATTGTTCGCGAGTTTGTTCGAAGCTTCGTTTATTCGTTCATTCGTTTTAACTATAAACCACAAACAAAAAACTAATTACTATATTCAAGTATTACCAGAGATGAAGTAGGTTGTCAAAAATAGTCTGGCGGGACATAAAGTCCCGCCATCACAGTCTCCGGGCTATACAGCCCTCAATCTGGCATTGCGCGCCAGCGCACAGACCAGATTATCTAGCTGCTCGTCAGTAGCTACTAGAGAAGCTGGCACCACCAAAGGCAAAAACGAATCAGGGATTCGGTGTCCCAAGGCATGGTCATCGGTCAACCTCAGCGTAAATTGATCGTTAAAATTCTCAGACAACTCGTGTAATTGAGATCGATCTCGACAAAAAACGACCAGACCTGAGTGCGTCATTTGACTCTCCTTATACTTCACCAAAACAGCAACCACAACAATATACCTTGGTCATGCCAAATTGTCCAACCATTAAAAGTTAATAATTCCCTATTTAAATAGGGATTTATTAGTCAACCAGTCCCCGCTATCACATTTCAAGAAAAAAAGGACTCCCGATCAACCCAATAAATCAGGGTCAAGTCAGGAATGACAATATTTCCCCGCCTATTCCGACATCGGATGTCTGCATCTCTACGTATGTCGGGATATTACGATACTCGAAACTCGTTATACGAAACTCGAGCCAGCCCCTCGCAACCTCGCAACCTCAAAAAAGGTCATTCCAACTCCAACACCTTAGCCAACTCATGTCCATCGGGCATATGGCTCAAAAACTGCCGCAACGTCCGGTCCAACACCTCGCCCACACTCAAATTAGTCGTATCAATCACCGCATCAAAAAATGACTCATCATACGGATTAGATACCCCATACAACGAATCAAACTTTGCATTCAGTCGCTCTGTCCGCAGCTTAGAAAATTTAGTCGCCTCAGCCAAATTCCACCCCTCACGACTAGCAATTCGAGCCATAGTCACCTGCGGATCAGCTATGCACAAAATCTTAAATGTAGTTGGAATATCCTTAGCCAACCAACCGGCCAAGTGAGATTCAAACACCGTCTGCGCCATCCGCTTCATATCCGCCTGGAACTTTTCATCCAATGCCTTGTCTACCTCCGGCGGAATTTCCTGCACATTCTCCAACGGAATACCCTTCTCCCTATGCCACGCCCTAAAATACTCACCTGCATTAATATGTTTCCACCCCAATGAAGAGGCCAGATTACGTCCCAACGTCGTCGTTCCAGTCCCAACATCTCCGGATAAAGCTATATTAGCAAGGTTCCTATCAGGCATTGATTGCTTAATCGCCATGCACCACTCACTTTCTCAAATGCAATTTTTGTTTCCGCAATTCTACTATATCAGCGTAGATTTGGCTATAAACTTCATCTGCCGACTGCGTAGCATCAATAATCACAATTCGCTGTGGCTCAGCCTGGGCCAGCTGTAAATACCCCTGACGAACCTTCTCAAAAAACTGCTGCCCTTCCACGTCAATCCTCTCTCTAGCTCTCTTCACCTTACTCAATCGATCATTCATCACTTCAATCGGCGCATCTAACAAATAGGTCCGATCGGGCAACAACCCTTCAGTAGCAAAGACATTCAATTGCCGAATCGTCTCCATATCCAAATCACGACCAAATACCTGATAAGCATAGTTAGAATCAACATACCGGTCCGCCAGAATTGTCGTACCTTCGCTCAGGGCTGGCACATAGGTTCGATTTACCAACTGGGCCCGCGCTGCCGCCATGAGCAATGCCTCCGTCCGATAATCCATGTCACCAAAATCCGGATCCTTGACCAGCTTTCTGACCTGCTCGCTAATCGGCGATCCACCCGGTTCGCGAGTCGCAATAAACTTTATTCCCTCATCCACAAAAGTATGCGACAAACGCTTAACAACAGTACTCTTACCGACCGCCTCACCGCCTTCAAAAGAAATAAACAAACCCCATTGCCGGTTCATTACGCCTTCTCCTCATGGTAACCGCCCGTTGAGCCTACCCCACCCCGAGTCGAAGCCATCACCTCATCGATTTCCTGCCAATCCAGCCGATCCACCCGTACAAACAGCCCTTGAGCCACTTTTTCTCCTCGTTTTACTGTCACTGGCTCGTCAGTAAAATTCATTACCTGAATCAACACCTCATCCTCAGGCCCGCAATAATCCTGGTCAATTACGCCAATCCCATGCGGCATGGTCAGTCCTTTTTTTCGCGGCGATGACGACCGACTTACCACTGCCAACATATATCCTTCTGGTGTTTGCACGATCACATTGCCCGGGATTAAGGCAATCTGCTTTGGCTCAATCGTCACATCCGTCCGAGCCAATAAATCAAACCCCACTGACCCAGCCGTCTCATACTTTGGCAAAGGCAAATCCTTATCAATTCGTTTTATTAGTACATTCATACAGTATTCCTCATTATTTCTGTCAACGTTCCGGCCTCTTGAAGTTGACGTAAAAGTCGAGCCTGTGTAGACATAATGGGCCTAGGCAAGTCAGTAGCTAAAAAATAGTCGGCCTTAATAATTTCTGCTTCATCCAATCGGAGCTCCTCAGAATCAAGCCTGACTGCGTAGGTCAAATTTATTCCCCGTCTAAAAAATAAACTAGAATAGAGCAATCGACCAACCTGGCAACCAACCCCCATTTCTTCACCAATCTCACGTTTTAAGCCTTCTTCCGGCGATTCATTAGCCTCAATTAGCCCTCCCGGTAACCCCCAGGCTTGCTCCTGCCAAAAGCGGTGTTTCTGCAAATAAACGTGGCCATCATCGTTTACAATCACCGCGTTAACTCCCACCACATACTTAGGACTGACCAGCCAGATAATCAGCCAGCGCACCCCACCCAAATGCCGCCACACCACCGACAAAACGTTCACTGATGACCGTCCTTGCTGCTTTGCTGCCTAGCAACCTGGCCGCCTGACTTCACTTCTTCTTCCCCGGCACAAACTCTCGGGCATAGCGGCTGGCATCTGGCCCAGCTTGATTAATATACTTGGCGGTCTTCTTTTTGGTATACGGCACATCCACCGGTCCAGACAGCTGCTCAAAAGTAAACGAGCAAATCCGCATACCAGGATGTAAGGCTACGGGCATCATGCCTAAATTGCCCAGCTCCAGCACCGGAATCCCCACCCACCCCGGATCAAACACCGACGCTGTACTATGAACAATAATCCCAATCCGCCCCAACGAACTGCGCCCCTCAATCCGACCTAGTAAATCATTTGGCAAGGTTAAGTGTTCAATTGTCGTCGCCAACACAAATTCCCCAGGCCGCATAATAAATGCCTCACCCTTTGGAATCGTGATTTCTTCCATAATATCTTCCATTAAGTGCGCATCTTGTGGATCAATGTAAGGGTGTTTGGTGTGAGCAAAAATTCTAAAAGAATAGCCCAATCGAAAATCGATTGAGCAAGAGCCTAGCTGAGTCGATGTATCCAAGGCAGGTGTTACCGTAATTCGCCCAGATTTCAGAGCTTCTTTTATGTCGTGATCAGAAAGTACCATATGTAAAGTAGTATATAGTTTACACGCCTATAAGTCGACAATTTTATCCGTCTGCACATTTGCTTGTTTGCGCGTATATAAAAGTACGAGCAAACAAGCAAACGTGCAAACATAGTTACTGCAATTCCGCCGACTCGCTAGCCTGAGCTGAATCAGTCGCCTGTTCAGTATTAGCTTTTGCCAACAGTTCATCAATCTTCTGCTTTAACGTATCGTACGATTGCGTCCCTTCCATTTTCTGCCCATTCAAATAGAAGGTTGGTGTCACATTCACTCCCAATGTCGCTCCATCTTTTTGATCCGCTCGAATCTTAGTCGTATAAGCGCTAGCCTTAACCTCATTTTCAAACTTGTTCAAGTCTTTAACCCCAGCCTCTTTGGCGTATTGAACAAACTGCGAGGTTGGATCAGACACATTTGACCACGCCGTCTGGTTTGTATACAACGCATCATGCATCTCCCAATACTTGCCTTGAGCACCAGCCGCCTCTGCCGCATTAGCCGCCACCGGAGCATTAGGATGGATAGTCAAAGGGAAGTTACGGAATACAAACCGAAAACTCTTATCGGCATACTCCTGGCGAATTTGCTCGACAATAGGTTCAGCCTGACCACAGGCCGGACATTGAAAATCACCAAATTCGATCAACGTTACGGCGGCATCGGCTGGTCCAGTCGAATAACTGTCTGCGCTAAGCAGGGCTTCAGTATCCGTCGGCGCTGAAGATTGCTTGTACCAGGCAACCCCTCCAACTACACCCACAACCAACACAATTACCAGGCCAATGAGGCCCAATTGACGCACTTCTTTAGTCATTCTTCAACATCCTCCACTGCCATACTAACAGGCCAACTAATATAAGAAACGCAACCATTGATAAAAACGGAATAGTCACGAAACCAAACCATTCAATAAACTTGGTAGTACATGACACACCGTTACGACACGGCGCTGCTGCTTCTGGGATAATATTGTAATAAAGCAAATTATGGTATATCGAAATGAGCAAACCAACCGAAGCTAAGGGCAAGGCATACCACGACACCAGTTTATCTTTAGTCAAAATACCAATCGTAAATATAACTACCAATGGGTACATACAAATCCGTTGATACCAGCACAGAATACAAGGCGGGTATCCCAGCACTTCGCTAAACATCAAGCTACCCAACGTTGCCACCAATGATATGCCCCACGCAACATACCAAACATTTTGTTTTAAAAAGGTAGATAAAGAGTTCATCAGTAGAAACTAGTGTATGATTTTATCCTATCAGCCAACAGTAAGACGGAAATAAGAAGGTTTCAGGTTTCAGGTTTCAGAAAAGATTTTATACTCCGTAGTATTGTCACAGCAATTAACTTTTTTACTCCAGGAAGCGGTCAGGCGTTTGACCTAGTCGACATTCGCATCATTCGCGCCAGAATTCGCATCATTCGTATCTAAAATTAGTATATTTGTATTACCGATTCTGTCGCATGAATGCTGGAATATCAAAATCATCGTCAGCCGATTGCTGCTGTGGTGGCACAGGGAACTGGCGCTGAGTCGGCTCTGGCTGCGGCTGTTGCGGCTCAGGTTGCTGCTGTTGCTGAGGTTGCTGCTGTACCTGCTCAGCCGGCTGCTCTTCGACCTGGGGCCGTAAACTAGACTCCAACATTCTCGAACGAGACTCATCGAATCCCGTAGCAATTACCGTAATCTTCATAGAATCGGTCAAGTTGTCGTCAATAGTCGCACCAAAAATAATATTGGCATCTGGATCTGCTGCCGCGGCAATAATCTGCGCTGCTTGGTCCACTTCCGACATCATTAGGTCGTTGCCGCCGGTTACATTAAACAGCACCCCTTTAGCCCCTTGTATGGACACCTCTAATAAAGGACTCTCAATAGCCGACTTGGCCGCCATAGCCGCTCGCTCTTCACCAGCTCCGCGACCAATACCCATTAAAGCAGATCCAGCGTCGGTCATAATCGATCGTACGTCGGCAAAGTCAACATTAATTAACCCTGGCATAACTACCAGGTCAGAAATACCTTGCACGCCCTGACCCAAAATAGAGTCAGCTACTTTAAATGCTTCTAGTAGTGGCGTCTTTTTATCAATAATATCCAGCAAGCGCTGATTAGGAATTGTAATTAAGGTATCAACTGCATCACGTAAACTAGCAATGCCCTCTTCCGCATTTAAACGACGTTTGGCTCCTTCAAAGTTAAACGGCCGCGTCACCACACCGACAGTCAAGGCGCCTAAATTCTTGGCAATCTGAGCAATGACAGGAGCCGCACCAGTTCCAGTACCTCCACCCATACCAGCAGTAATGAAGACCATGTCAGAGTCGCCTAAGTATTCATGCAGCTTTTCACTAGATTCCTCAGCCGCCTTCTGACCCACATCAGGCACGCCACCAGAACCTAGCCCTTTAGTTAGCTGTTCACCTATCTGAATCTTAATTGGAGCCGGAGAAGAAGATAAAGCTTGAGCATCGGTATTAACCGCCACAAACTCCACCCCTTGGATATTTTGCAAGTCAATCATTGACTTAAGCGCATTCCCGCCGCCGCCGCCAACGCCTACTACTTTTATCTTGGCAAATTTTTCAATTTCCGGTTTAATCAACATGAAAATAAATCTCTTTCTGGGCAGGCGGGGAATTGATAAAAGAGTACTGTGTTGCCCTACTACTTGTCAACCCCGATTCTATCAGGCTCAATCCCAATTATCGTCGAGCAGTCAACAAGTTACCGCCCCTGGTGCACCAAATTATTACAACATGGAATATCATACCATGAAACGCCTTATTAGCGACACTTGATCGCAAAACAGCGGCTCGATGACCAGCACATCCGTTAATTCGTTAGTTTATGCGATTATGTAACTCGTAACTCTCGCTACTTATTTATGACCGTCCAGGTATCCTTGGACTCCTGGGGATTCTAGAGGGATGACAAATTGGGCATATTGAGCATGGCTACATCGCCGCGTAGCATCAGTCTTTACCAACTCAACTGACTCCAGGTCAGGGGCATAGTCTGTAACTGGGAATTAGCTGTATCATCCCAGTTAGGCGTCAAAATCCCAACGGCTTGCCCATCGGGTTCAATGACAGCCAGTCGGCCACTCGCCACATCCCAACTCCCAGCCAAGCAGTCCTTAGCAATGGTCGATACCGTATCTGTCGGAATGTACCATCCGCCCCATACTAACGAGCCATCCTTTGCCATGCTTCTAAACCCCACTGAATCTGCCGATAGCCACAACAAGCCGCTCAGTCGCGACTGGCGCAACCACGTCAAATCATCCTTATACGGCAGTTGGTGCAAACTGCCATCCGTAAGTAGTAAATATGACAAACCCGTCTCATCCGCCAAAGCTAGCTTGTGGCCATCGGCTGACAGGGCCATATCTACCCCCTGGCTCGTTGTTACATCGGCAAACGTACCGGTCTTTAGCACTTGCAGCTCCACCAACTCATTAGTCTTTAAATGCAACACCATCACCAAGCGAACCGTCTGACCATCCTCCGCCTGCTTAACCTTAGTAAAATACAAAATCTGTTGAGTAGCGTCGAAAACCAATGGCGACTGTAGTTGTTCCGAAGCGCTCGTATTGCCGCCACCAGCTAAGGTGGCTGTCTTTCCCGAAGTTAAATCATATTTCACTAACGTCTGCCCGACCGTAGCAACCGTCGCACTATCCAGCCACACAATTGACTTAGGCGTATTGCGCACTTCCACCTCAGTCTGAGTCACCTGTTTAGTCGCAACATCTAAAATAGTCACCTTGCCAAAGGGAAAGGTGGCCGGGGTAGGAATTTGGTCCAGTCCGTACTCCTTAGCATACCCCGAAGCATCCTTGGCCAATGCCTTAGCTTCAGCTTCGGTCAACGTTAAGTAGGCCAACTTAGTGTGATCGGGCGACCATACCATTTCAGAGATTGGTCCATACCAAGCATTCGGAGCACTTACCAGTTTATTAATCGATCCATTTTGTGGTTGCACCAAAACCACACTCCCACCCTCTACTCCAGCCAGCCAGCCAGTAAAACTCGGTCGTTCATTTAAAATGTCACCCAAAGACCGTCCCACTACTGGCTCCGGCGTTGCCGATGCTGACGCTTGACCTAAAATTTCCGGCTTTTCAACAGGAGGGGCTACCACTTGACCAGCTCTATACCAGCCGGTCGACCCAATGGCCGCCAACACCACCACCATTACCACTGCCAACCACACCGGACGTAAATTCCTTCGAGGCAATGAATCATGGTCAAAATGTACAGCTTTATCAGAAAATGATTGTCGGGGTTGAGCAGGAGAATAAAATGAAGCCATCGCAACAATAGACCATTTGGTCCTAATGTACTTCATCCATAATAAGCCATGTTTGCCTGTTACACAACAAAAGAGCCAAAAAGCCCTTTTAAGTAATGTTCTATTCGATTCTTATCCCGACTACATGGTTATGTGAAAAAGATTCTGTGTTACGCAATTGCTGCAGTGCTTAGAGTCATCGGCTCCAGTATGACACCGTAGGGTATTGGTCTTTGCATTTTGTAGACCCGTCCAACTCAACAGGGGGATAGGTCCGGATGTCTTCGCAATAGTCGACTTCATCGACAGAGCTGCGACGAGTCAGAAAACTGTACTCACCTAGTCAAGCGGATGCTAGCTATTCGTAGCTAAGGCATAAAGCTTTTTAGCCAGTCCACTACTTTAGAGCTCAATCCACTCACATTACCCAAATTCTTAAGCATTGGCCGTCTGTGTTCGCTACCAACCTTGGCTCCATGCAGTATGGTTCCGACCGAAGCCGCATAAGCCGGGGACGTAACCTCTTCAATCAACCCCGACACACCCTTAGGCTGAGCCACCCTTACTGGCACCCGCAAAGTATCCTTAATCGTCTCCACCATACCCACAGTCTGAGCAGCTCCGCCACACAGCACCACTCCAGCTGGCAACAGCCCAGCATACCCACTCTTTTTAATTTCCATTGCTACCAACTCAAAAATCTCGCGCAAACGGGGACGAATAACCCCATCTACCACAAACTTACGCGAAATAGCTTTTAGCTCCGCTATACGCAAATCACTTATATCCAACATGTCATCTTTGGCAGAATCCTCACGGATCTGCTTGGCCGACTTATCCTCATAGCTAAGCGCTTGGGCTATGAGTCCCTGCTGGTGCGAGATAAATAACTTGATTTTTTCAGCGTCCTCCAACGACACCCGCAAACCTATCGCAATATCGTTAGTAATATTACGGCCACCTACCGGTAAAACAGAAGAGTACGCAATCGCTCCATCCAAAAACAGAGCCATATTGGTAGTACCTCCGCCAATATCCAGCAAAATAACGCCAAGCTCTTTTTCGGTGTCGGACAGCGTGGACTCAGCTGCCGCCAATCCAGCAAAGACCAGTTCTTCTACCTCAACACCCACCTGTTGGACACAGCGCACCAAGTTGCGCATCGTCATGGCTGCCCCAGAAATAATATGCGTTTCTACTTCCAACCGTACCCCGCTCATATTGGTCGGATCATGAACACCTTCCTGAGTATCTACAATAAAGTTTTTTGGTACAACGTGGATGATTTCACGCGAAGATGGGATAGAAATAGCCCTAGCCGCCTCAGTTACGCGTTGAATATCGTTTTGGCTAATCTCCCCCTCTGGCGAAGAAATGGCCACCACGCCATGAGAATTAAGAGAGGCAATATGATTACCGTTAACCGTAATAAAAGCCGCCGCCACCGTATATCCGGCCATTCTTTCTGCGCCTTCCAAGCTCTCGGCAATCGCTTCCACTGCCTGGTCAATATCGACCACCACGCCCTTCTTTATCCCTTTAGAGGCGACAGTTGAAACACCGATAATAGAAAGCAATCCTTCCGAGGTTTGGGAGGCAATAATCGTGCAAACTTTTGACGAACCAATGTCGATTCCAGCAATAATACGGTCTTTTGGCATAGGGTAGTATTCAGCACGCCTGATCTCTCATGCCTCTGACCGCTTTATCAAAGCGAATCAAGCAAGCAAGCAAATTGGGGGCAGCTGTATATGTGATAGCATACACGTCCATCTTTACTATCGTCAAGAGACAGAGGAATTAAAGCTAATCTTCTGCCTACTCGCCTACTCGCCTACTCGCCTACTCGCCTACTCGCCTACTCGCCTACTCG
>CAZHWT010000005.1:26118-45333 GCA_964536215.1 uncultured Candidatus Saccharibacteria bacterium | reverse complement strand
CTACTCGCCTACTCGCCTACTCGCCTACTCGCCTACTCGCCTACTCGCCTACTCGCCTACTCGGAATGAGTTTACCGCATGAAATTCATGTGCCAGCTCACCATTCACTCCACGTAATACGTAATTCAATTCATACAGCCTATTCGCCATTCACCCCTAATACCGCAACACTGGTCGGTCATACCGCATATCTACTTCCTTGGGGTACTTGTCTTCATCGACAAACTTCTTTAATAACACCTCCAGTTGAGGCAACACCTCATCGGCAGACTTATCATCGCCCACATAAATAAGCGGTGGGCCATCCAGGTGAACATCTAGTTGGCCATCATGCAAATCAAGTCGCTGCAAAGACGGTTGTGTCGACCGTAACCCGTTAATCAGTTGCAACCCAAGCGACACGCTGTTACTGGATATCTGTCTACCAACCTCTACTCGAGTATCGGCCTGTATGGTCGGCAAAAATTCTTGTTCGCTCTCAACCCGCGCAAAAATAAAGCCGCTCCGGTCAAGCAGATATACCCCTTGAGGCGTCACCATCTGGCATAGTGGCACCCGAGGCAACACTTCCATAGTGACCGTATCTGGCCAACTCACCGTGGTCGAGACAGAAGCAATTGGCGGATAATCAGCCACCAGCTTTTGCTCCATATCCGATGTTTCTTGCCAAATCCATGCACCTTTAAGCTGCTCCGCAGTTTTAACCACTCTATCCTGCGGGACAACCATTGGGGCCACTGTCACCTGATACAATACTTTCACATGCTTGACGGTCAAAAATTTAGTCGAAATTGTCCACCAGCCAAGCAATATAATTACTAAAAGCACACTACCGCTAACTAGCCAAACTTTCCATTTGCGGTAGCGACGCATCGGCAACACATCAGCACTACGGTTGCGACGGCCCTTGGGGCGCTTAATTGCTTGTAACGTTGGAGACTTCATATACCCTTAGCCGACTGCATTACTACATCATATAGACGATCTACCGCCCGACCATCCACAAGCTGCTTAGCTTTTTGCCGCGCCGCTGTCATACCTGAAACTCGATTAAGCATAGCCAAAACTTCTTGCTCGAGTCGCTCGCCAGTCAATTCCTTTTCTGGCAGTATGACTGCTGTACCAACCTCAACTAATGCCTGGGCGTTCTTAGTTTGCTCGTCATGGGTCACCCATGGAATTGGCACAAAAATAGCCGGCAACCCCCAAGCGGCTAACTCCAGCACCGTATTGGCTCCCGCCCTGGCTACCACCAAGGTAGATTGACTATACAGCAAGCCTACTTCCTCAATAGTCAAATGTTGGGCTAACCAGTAGTTCTTTTGCACGGCTACTGAAAATTGCTTCGCCTTATTGGCCAAGCGATCATAGTCAGCAAAGCCAGCGTGTGAACCGCATTGGTGCACAACCCGATACTTTGATAACAGTTCCTCCAACCGCTCTTCTATGGCCACATTGAGCACGTGCGAGCCCAAACCGCCACCAGTAATATACAAAATTGGCTGATGCGACTGCCGCAGCCACTGCCCAAACCCACTGCTTTGCAATAAAGACATATCCGGCTGTAGCACCTTTGTCGAAATCGGGTTACCAGTCACTACCACTTTAGACGCATTAAAATACTGCGCCGAAGACGGAAACGTAATCGCAATCCGAGACGCCAACTTGCCAGCCACCGAATTAGCTAAGCCAACCGCCGCCGTTTGCTCATGAATAACCACCGGAATCCGCTGTAACCAGGCTGCAATCACCACCGGCAAGCTAACATACCCGCCACTAGAAAAAACCACCGTCGGACCAAATTCTCTAACCACTCGCCAAGCCTGCCACATACCAGGCACCACGCCCCAAAGCCTGGTCAGGGTCGTCCACGATAATCCGCCTCGCTTTAGCTTGCCAGCCCTGATCACTTTGAGTGGTATGCCAGTCGGCTTAACCAGCGTAGCTTCCAAGGAATCGCCGGTCGCGCCCTCCATAGTCAAATCTCCGCCAACATACAACAACCCAATATCTGGCTGGGCCTGACGTAATTTCTCCGCCAATGCCAGAGCCGGCGAAACGTGCCCCCCCGATCCTCCACCTGTAATTAA
The DNA here is from genome assembly GCA_964536215.1 of uncultured Candidatus Saccharibacteria bacterium. Taxonomy (GTDB): domain Bacteria; phylum Patescibacteriota; class CAZHWT01; order CAZHWT01; family CAZHWT01; genus CAZHWT01. Next base: position 43,243 of record CAZHWT010000005.1, on the reverse strand, counting down.
AACTTTCATAGTCTTAGTATAGCAATAAATCCGGATTTAAATCTGGATTTATTAGTTCGTGGCGCGTGGAAGAGCTTACCTCGATTTACGATTTACGATTATCGATCTACAATTAATCCCGATTTAATCGGGATTAATAGGGACGTATTCCTCAGCGAGCATTCTCGCCATACTTAGACACATTCAAAACGATTCCCATTGAGAACATAAGGACAATCAGAGACGTCCCACCACTAGAGATAAACGGCAGTGGAATGCCAGTCAACGGTATAAGCGCTGCCATAGCAAAAAGGTTAACAAACACCTGAAAACCGATCAGGGCAATAATGCCTCCAACCAGCAAGCGACCAAACATGTCTGGAGCCCGACGCGCTACCAGCAGCCCTCGCCACAACAAAAAAATAAATGCCGCAATCAGCACCACCGTCCCTATGTACCCCAATTCCTCACCTAAAACCGCAAAAATCGAGTCGGTCTGCACTTCAGGCAAATATGAGTACTTTTGTCGGCTCTGCCCCAATCCTACTCCTAACCAACCACCAGAGCCCAAGGCAATCAGCGCCTGATTAATATGATACGACGCCCCCAACGTATCGTGCCCTCGATCCAAAAACGACAGTACCCGCCCTAACCGGTATGGCTCCAACCACACCAATACCCCGGCCGCCCCAATTCCCAACAGAATTGCTGACATTATCTGCCATAACGGCCCGCCCGCCAAAAAATACATAACTAAGCCTGTCATAGCTAAAATTGAGGTGCTTCCCAAGTCTTTCTGCAACCCAGCCACCACCAACAGAATAAACCCCATTAACAAACTAAAAGGAATAACCGTGCGCTTAAGCGACCACTTATCAGCCGGATCATCAGCCAACCAACGCGCCAGGAAAGCAATTAAAGCAAAACACAACAAATACGACGGCTGTAGTCGAAAAGCGCTGGAGCCAAACTGAATCCATCGCTTGGCTCCCAACACTTCAACGCCCAACCCGGGAATAAACACCCCTACTAGCAAAATAAGCCCACCCAATAGCAATAGTGGAGCCAGTGCTCGCCAAAAATGGTAATCTATTTTACTAGCCACCAACAAGCCAATCATCCCCACTACAAAAAACAACGCCTGCTGGCTAACAAAGTAAAATCGACTCCCAAATCTACTCGCCGCCACAACCACCGACGCATCATAGAGCATCAGTAGCCCGAACAAACATAGGACCGTCACCACTCCCAGCAATATGTAGTCTGGACGACCTTCAATTAACCGCGATACAGATTCTCTTTGCTGCCTGCTTGCTCTCTTAGTAGCCATACCAGGTCAGTATAGCGTATACAGTATTAGAATTGGAATCGACTCGCGACTCGCACCTCACTATCTCAACGTTCCTGCACTGCCGCCACGAATTGCTCACCTCTATCTTTGTAGTCTTTAAACATACCAAAACTAGCCGCACCCGGCGACAGCAACACAATCCCTTTCTTGCCGGGCAACAAGTCCTCGGCTTGGCGAATAATAGTCGTCATATCTTCACCACCCTCAACAGCCACTACTTCTGCTGCTCGACACATCTCCAACAACGATTCTCCTATCTGTCCAATGGTCACCACCCCACTCACATTCGCCCGTTGCCGCAAAAGCTGTATCAGCGGCACAAAATCACTCCCCTTATCGGAACCTCCTAGAATGAGTGCTAAAGGTTCAGAAAAACTATTCACTGCAGCCAGAGTCGCTTCGGGCGTAGTGGCAAACGAATCATTAACATACCGAATACCTCCCACCTCAGTTACCACCTGCAAACGATGCGGTAGCGGTACAAATGTCTCCATGGCCGTCTTTATTACCTTAACCGTTAGGCCAAAATGTCGCGCCACTAGTCCAGCTGCAGCCAAATTTTCTACGTTATGCTGACCCAACAATGGCGTCTGGCTCAATTTCAAACACTCAGCTTCGCTCCGACCAAACCGCACCTCACCCGGCGCAATCACGGCTCGGCAATCTTCCGACACGCCAATTGACCATTGCTCAGCTACAACCTGTGACAATAACTGCTTATTTAAGCTATACCCTACGGTAACAATAGCCAAGTCGTCTGGCCGTTGAAACGCCACCAGCCGCGCCTTGGCCGCCACATACTCCTCCACTGACATATGGTAGTTTAAATGCTCCGGCACAATCATTAAGACAACTGCCACCGCTGGGCTGACAGTTATATCCATTAATTGAAAGCTAGACAACTCCAATACCGCAACAGTCTGGTTATCCATCTCGGCCATTAGATCTAGCAACGGCACCCCAATATTGCCGCCCAACAAACACTTTTTCCCAGCCACATTCAGACAATGCGCTACTAACGTTGAAGTCGTCCCCTTACCCTTTGTGCCAGTAATCCCCACACAGTTGTCTCGCCAACGCTGCAAAAACAGCTCGGTCTGACTCGTCAGCTTATGTGGCTCAACCTCGGCTAGCCCGGCATGATCCGGTCGTATACCTGGACTGCGCACCACAGCATCAAAATCATCCAAACCAACAAAAGCTGCCTCACCTAAGCAAAAGCGGTACGGCCCTACCGCTTTATCCGCTAACAATCCTTCATCATGCACTACCACCTCCGCCCCTTGGGCAGAAAAATACCTGGCACTCGACTGACCCTCCACTCCAAAGCCCAGCACCGCTACCCGCTTACCACCCCAATTTGTCTCAACATCAATCATGGAAAATTACAGCAAGGCAATACAAATACCCAAAAAAGCACACACCGCTCCAGCTAACCAAAATCGCATCGTTACTTTAGTTTCGTTCCAGCCCAAGGCTTCAAAATGATGGTGCAATGGTGCAATTAAAAACACCTTTTTGTGGCGGAATTTTTTTGACGCCATCTGAATAGCCGACGAGGCCAACTCTATCATAAATACACCACCAATAAACGGCAACGCAAACACACTCCGGCTCATCAAAGCAATTACTGCCAACGCCGCACCCAACGCCAAAGCACCAGTATCACCCATAATAAATCTGGCTGGATAAATATTAAAATACAAAAAGGCCAACATTGAGCCAATCAGCAAAGCAATAAACAAAACCACATCAGCCGTCGAAAACAGCACCGCTAAATACCAAAACGCCGACAACGCTATTACCAGTAAACCAGACGATAATCCGTCCAGTCCATCGGTAATATTAAAGGCATTCGACATCGTCGCCACCACTAACGACACAAACGGCACATACCACCACCCTAAATCAACCACATAACCAAACGGCAAATCCACCACATGCAAATCCATGTAACGATAGAGCAAATATCCAATCAACAAGCCAAATAATAGTTGGACTATTAGCTTAGTCCGCGCTCGAATCCCCCACAATCCAGACGCCGGCGCCTCCAAAAACTTGCGTAGATCGTCATAAAAACCTAGCAAACCATACAGGACCAACGTAATGGCCAAAATACCAATCGTCCAGTTTAATTTAAAACTGGTAAATTGATACATAATAATTCCCAAAACCGAGGTTACAAAAATAATCAACAACCCACCCGCTGCTGGAGTGCCAATCTTTTTCTCATGCAGCGTATCGAATAACGATCGATCTTTTTTCTGATCCGACAAATATTCTCGTTGACGCTGAAACTTTAACTTGTACAACAGGTTAATAAACGGTATAGCCAACAGCCCCGTCACAGCCGTCGAAGCCAATAAGGCCATAAAAACTTTAGTCATCGGATAGAGCATACAGGTATTGTAGCACAGAAAAAAAGAGCCAGGATAACCTACGCTAAAAAATACAGTAACCAGTAAAACAAATCATCAGCCCCATCCCCAGCATTCGTCTAGCGGCACACTCACTCGCATTGCTCATCGCAAAACGTAGCTCGTACCACAATATCGCCAGTCCACACCTCAGCACACTCATCCAGCCCTCGACCTACGATTTACGATCCGTTCGCTCCTCATCCAAAGCCATCAACGCCGCCCCCATAGCTGACGACACGCTAGGCCGCACCACCTTAATCATTGGCGCCACCCTATGCAGCTCCGTTTCCAATCGTTGAGACACATACGGATGATGAATAATGCTCCCCACCACCACAGCCGGCACTCGTGTCTCGCGCCAATCCAACCTCGTCACCACCGCATCCACCAGCTCAATTAACTTATTAACCGAATGATTCAAAATATCCATAGCTACCACATCTCCCTGACTAGCGCAATCACAGACCACCTCAGCCAAGCTGGCAATCTGAGGCTTAACCGTATAATGGCTGTACACTTCTCTGTACAACTCTTCCAACGAGGCTACCTCCAGCTTGGCAAATAACTCTGGCGTTATAGTCGTCTCATCACCTCGACCGTCCAGCTGTTCTACCACCGCTCGCAACCCGCGTAGGCCAATATCATAGCCGCTCCCCTCATCGGACAAAATATGATCCACCCCACCCGCCTTCGCTTCCTTGTCGTCGGTGGCTCGGCCATAACAATTAGAACCGGTCCCAGCAATCAACACTAAGCCTATTCCATCTTCTGTACCCGCTCTCAAGGCTATCCGACTATCATTAACCACTTCAAATCCCCCACCCAACAAGGTAGAAATACTGCTTTGTCGTAACGCTTTAGTCAGTAGCTTCTTATCCGAAGCAAAATTACAGCCTGCCAGACCAAACACTGCCCGTGCAAACGTCAAGCGAGGCGTGGCCAGGGCATCTGTCACATCCTGCATGGCCGTTTCCAAATGTTCAACGGCCGTCTCTAGCCCCAGCGCGTGATAATTACCACCCCGAGGCAACTTCTTTTCATATAATGTCTTACCGGCCGCGTTCACTACAACGGCCGTAATATTACTCGCCCCACCATCAACACCCAGAAAAAGTCGTGATTCCATAAAACCTACCTATTCTTATACTTCTTTACGTTCAATTTTTGCCCCTAACTTTTGCAGCCGTTCGGATAAATGTTCAAATTGCCCCTCAACTGCCTCCATGCCCGAAATCTCTGATACTCCCTTAGCCGATAAAGCCGCCAACAAAGCCGCCAACCCATCTGCCTGCCCAGTTACCTTCATTTTACCCCCGGCTAGTCGGACCGGTCCAAATATACGCAGTTGAGTATCCGACACATAAAATTCTGCCCCCAAACTCTTAAGCACAGTAACCGCCGCCGCCACCTGCGTGTCAACAGTCTGCAGGCTGGTTTCACCATTAATCTGCACTAATAACGGCAAAAACAGCGGCAACCAACTAGACGGGATACCCGGATAATCAGCCGCCTCCAACGTCGTAGGTTGCCACTCGGCCAAAGACTCTCGCCAAAATCTCAGCCGTACGTTATCTGGTTCTACTCTATATTCGCCACCCATTTGACGCAACTTGCCCAAAAATCCCGTAATCTGCGTCGCCACCACCCCTTTTACAACAACGTCGCCGCCCGTCGCCAGCGTCGCCAGGCCAAACAAGCCTGCCTCCATCGGATCGCCTGGTAGAGACATACTCGTCCCATGCAGCCCGCCCACCCCCACGCATCGCCATGCCGCCCCTTCCAAGCTAGCCGATGCCCCCATTGACTGCATAACCGCCGCCAAAGCAGCAACTTGGGGATCCTGGGATAATCCCGACAACTCAGACCCACCTTCCGCCATGCTGCTAATAAGCATAGCCGCCAAACTAGTCTGCACATCAAAATGAGCCACTGACATCGTCGTAATACCAAAACAGTGTGGAAAAGCTAAGCGCAACAGCCCTTCTTCAACTTCCACCAAGCCCCCAAACTGTCGAATCAGTCCCATTAAATCCATAAGATTGCTCTGGTCTTGACTCTGCAGCTCCAAACGACACACTCCGCACCGCATTACCACTGCCGCAACCAGCAAAGGAAGTTTGGACAACAACTGGGTAACTGTTAGTAATGGAAAGGGGGTTACCTCAGCCGCTTTAATTGTGATTTCATGGTAGTGGGTCCAATCAGCCGCCACTCCAAGCGAACGCAACTCAACCAACAGACGATCAAGTGCCGGCAAGTGCGGCACCCGGCGCAGTGTGACGGCATCTTGCGTTAACAGCGCAGCCGCAATGCCCACCACTGCCGCCCCCGGCAGCCCTTGGGCATCCACTTGGCCGTGCAACGGCTGTTTTCCTTTTACAATATAAGTAACAGACATAACAAAAATAAAGCGTAAGACCCCAGTAAACCTCGCCTCAGGCCTACACCAAGAACCTTCGGCTCATTTTACACTCCGGGCCAGCGCTTCTCTAGCGCTTTCACCACTTTTCCGGCTAAGTTATCGGCACCGCTAACACTCATGCAAACGACTACATCGCCCTCAGTCACATTATCCACAATCATATGCCGAGCCTGAGCTGGGTCTAATATGTACCGCAATTGCTGAGCACCGCGTGGTAGCTGTTGCAGCACATCTGCCGCCGTTACGGTCGATGCCGACCGCTGTTCCCTAGCCCCTTCAATTTCACCCACCATTACTACATCGGCTTGATTAAAGGCCGTGGCAAAGTGCGGCAGCAACGCCTTGGTGCGGCTATACGTGTGCGGTAAGAAAAAGGCCCAGACTTTTCCGTCCGGGTATCGATGACGAGCCGCAGCCAACGTGGCTGCCACCTCACTGGGATGATGAGCATAATCGTCAAGCACCGTCACTCCATTCACTTCTCCGGCCAGCTCGAATCTTCGCTTTGCCCCTTTAAAAGATAATAACCCCGTCACTACCGACGAAAATGGGATGGCTAACCACTCCGCAGCCGCCAGAGCCACCAGAGCGTTGCTCACATTATGCTCGCCGGCCAAAGAAAGTCGTACCGTGCCATGGTCTCGGCCATGAGACAAATAAGCAAAACGAGTCTCTGTCCGGCCATATTCAAGGCGATGCGCCATATATTCTGCCGATACAGCCTGAGCGCTATAATACACCACCGGGCAAGGCGCATGCGTGGCCAAGTCCTTAACCGTCGCTTCATCAGCATTAGCAATGAGCAATCCATCGACTGGCATCTGTTCCACCAGCTCCACAAATCGTTGCTGCATCAAGCTAAATTCAGGGAACAAATCGGGATGATCCCATTCCAAAGAGGTTACAATGAGCACATCTGGATGATAATGGCTAAACTTCGAGGACTGGTCCAGCACCGATGAGGCATACTCATCGCCTTCCAAAACCACCACCGAAGCATCAGTATGTCGAGCACTGACTCCAAAATTAATGCTAGACATGCCCATCATAAAATCAACTGGCTTACCAGCCTGATCGGCCATCCATGCAATCATAGTCGCAGTAGTTGTCTTTCCGTGAGTCCCAGCCACCACAATCCGCTTTTGCTTAGCCGTCCATTCTTCAAGCAGTTCCGGAAAAGACAAAATCTTAATATCTAGCTCTTGAGCCCGCCTCAACTCCACATTTTCAGCTGTAATAGCATTGGCCAGCACCACTGTCATGTCTACTTCAATATGGTCCGCACTATACTGATCGTGCCAATGAATACCAGCCGCCGCCAATACATCAGTTGACGGTGGATACGCCCCCACAGCCACCCCGGAAACCCGATAACCCTTCTGCTTAGCGGCCACGGCCAACCCGCTCATAGCATGTCCGGCAATACCTATAAAATAAAGATGAGAAAGTGAAGATTGTTTGGACATAATTAGATACTCATCTACTCGGAATAAGTTTGCAGCTTAGCGCCCATTCGCCAGCTCGCTATTCGATCAGCGTAACTCGTAATTCGCACTACGCACTCGCACCCCAGCCAGCCTCACCTTCGCCCAATAATAGTCGCGAACCTCCCCTTATCTCCATTCCGAGCCGAGAAAAACTCTTCTGGTTGCTGGGCGGTACACATGCCTCCTACTTCAATATTAGCCTCTACCACTCCTACTTGTAACAATTGCTTAAGGGTAAAGCCGATCAAGTCAATCCGAACCACCTCTTGCTCAACCCGAATAAATTCTCGCCACTCCGGCAGCAACTCCTGCACCGCTGGCCTAGCCACCAAATTAGCCGATTTGTCTAGACAAGGTCCAACCCCAACCATAATATTTTGCGGCTGGCAATCATACTGACTTACCATTTTACCAATCATCAGAGCCGGCAACTTACCCACCACCCCCCGCCAACCCGCATGAGCCAGGCCAATCACCTTTTCTTTGGCATCAAAATAAATAATTGGGAGACAATCAGCCGTCCTAGCGAACAAGTACACATCTCGCTCAGAGGTAAGCAAGCCATCTGCTCCTGGCAACACCTTAACTCCATCTATCGGAGCCACATCTTCTTCGCCGACACAAGCAATCATGGTGCCATGGATCTGCTCCATCTTAACCACCCGATCCTCGGGAATAGATAATGATGTAGCAAATCGCAACCGATTAGAAGCATTCTGAGCTTCACCGTATTTAAATTCCATGTCGCCAGCCGTCCGACTAGAAATACCGTGGACTAAACCGCGATACTGAGAAAATTGTTGCAGCAAATAATATTGTTGATGCATGTATGGCTATTGTATCAGAAAGCAAAGACGCAGGAGAATAATACCGAGTCAGACTCACCCCACCCACTATGGCGTCCGCTTGCTATTCCAGCCCCAAAAAGGTAAAGTATCGCCATTGTCCGGCGCTACCAAGGAGAAAGACCATGAACCTACCTGAGCCCGATACATTGCAGGGACTGGTCTATGTGTTAAAGTTCTATGCACACCTCTTTATCTACATACTAGCCATCATCACCTGCATCATAGTAGCAGAGTCGGTCGCTAGTCGTGAGCCGCCTATATCAACGGTCAACCAAAAAGAAGAGGTCCGCTATACTCTAAAGGGCAAATCGCTGTCTCGAGAAGAGTGGCAAAACTTGGAATGGCAGGTGCCAGACAATCAAAACGAGGAAGACGTAGACATCGACCAGATCCTTTTACTGCTCGACTCCAGTTCGCCCGGACCATAATCCGGGCGATATTTATTATATAATACTTTTAAAAGTATTATATAATAAACTAAAATAACTCAGATAAATTTACTTAAGGTCATATTCAAAAAAAGAGTGAGTGCTCCCAGTCAAGCGCATCCATCGCCTTAGTCAGTTGCCGTTATAGCCTGACGAGCAACCTCTACCTCATTCCACGGCTTTTCCTGTCCAGCAATGTTCATGGACGTCTCGTGCCCCTTACCAGTCAACAACACCACATCACCAGGTTTAGCCTGGCCTATCGCCCAGCTAATCGCCTCGGCCCTATCATCGATCCGCTCCACCCGACTGTTACCACCAGCCCGCACCCCTTCTATAACCTGCGCCTGAATAGACTCCACCGACTCGCGACGAGGGTCTTCTGTGGTCAAAACCGTCACATCGGCCAATCGACCCGACAACTCGCCCATTGGGTGTCGCTTAATAGCATCACGCCCACCAGCGCACCCGAACAGGTGAATCAACCTACCACCGGAACCAACATACTTCCTAGCCAGCGGCAAAATCTGTTCAAAGGCTTGAGGGGTATGGCCGAAATCGACGACTACCCAGTACGGCTCCTTCTGCACAACCTGCCACCTCCCCGCCACGCCACCCACTGTCTTGAGCCCTCTAGCCACCACAGCCAAATCAACCCCCAGCTTATCTGCCGCGCCAGCAGCGGCCAAAGCATTGAGCACATTAAACCTACCCGGCAAACTAAGCTCCACTAGCTCAGTCCGTTGACCAATATGCAGCCTAAAGGTCGTTTTGCCTTTTACATCCTTGACACCATCTGCCCATACATCCATCTGATTACTCCAGCCAAACGTATTAATTCTTGGCCCAGATACGTGCGCCAATATTTTATCCTCACCATTAACAATCATCGTCCGACACAGAGTAGTTAAGCGCAATTTAGCCGTTGCATAGGCCGACAAGGTTTTATGATAATCCAAATGCTCAGGACTAATATTAGTGATTATCCCAACCGCAAATCGCAACCCCGCCATCCGACGCTGATGTAATCCATGCGACGTCGTTTCAATCACTACATCCTTCACTCCAGCCCGTCGCATATCCCTTACTAGTTGATAAATTTGCCACGGGCCGGGCGTCGAGACGTGTGCTGCCAGATCCATCTGCTGACCGTTACCCCCGGTTGAATCGGGATTAATGCTTGCACCAACCGTTGAAATCAACCCAACCCTCCGCCCATCCGCTCGCAACACTGCTGCCAACATCTGTACTGTCGTCGTTTTACCATCAGTTCCAGTCACGGCTATTAGTCGCATGCCTCGCTGCGGCCAGCCAAACCGCACCCAAGCCACGCCTGCAATACAGCAATTCAAATAAACACGAAGATAATGACGAAGCAAAGACATGAGGGGTTATGGGTTATGGGTTATGGTTTATAGAAAACAGTCTACTCGTCTACTTGTCGACTTGTCGACTATATACTAGTCCTACGGAATATAAACCGGCGTCGGCGTTGGAGCAGCTGGCGGAGTAGGCTCAATTTTCTCCGGCGCGATGCCATAGTACCTAAACAACTCAGTAGCCATATTCATCCACACTGGCACAACTGTCACCGCCGAATTAAGCACCTTGGGCTTATTCAACTTAACCAACATAATAAATTTCGGCTGCTCAGCCGGCGCATAACCGACAAAGGTGGTAATAACATTATTCGGATCATACCCACCAGTCTGAATCGGAATTTGAGACGTGCTTGTCTTCCCCGCTAGACGATACCCCTGTAAAGCCAATCTATGAAACTCACCTTTTTCAACCACTTCCTTCAACATCGCCGTCATTTGGTCAGTGGTCTTCTGTGAGTAAACCCGGCCGACAGACTCAGGCTTAACTGTCGTCGTCCGTCCATTATGATCTATAGACTGAATAATCGTCGGCTTCATTTGCACCCCATCGTTAGCAATAGTCGCCATCATCTCTAATAACTGCAGAGGGGTTACCGACACACCTTGACCAAACGATGCCGTTGCCACTGTAATAGGCAACCAATCCTGCCGCAATGGGGTTTGCCCACTAGCTTCTCCCTCCAGTGTAATTCCAGTCGGCCGGTCCAAGCCTATTTTATGCAACCAGGTCAAAAAATTATCTCGGCCAATTTTCATCCCTATCTGGGCCGCCACCGTGTTATCCGAGTGCTCCAGCATAGCCGTGACTGTCGATTCGCCCCAATACTTATGGTCAGCCGTAGTAATTGTATGGTCCCCCACCTTGTAGGGATGGCTATCAAATGTACTTTGTGGCGTAATAATCCCTAACTCCAACCCAGTCGCCGTCGTAAACGACTTCATTACACTACCTGGCTCATAGTTGTCCTGAATGGCAGAGTTACGGAATAACTGCTTTTTATAGACTTCGGCATCCTGCCAATCTGATGGGTTATAGGTTGGATAGTTAGCCATGGCCAAAATCCGGCCGGTGTCCGGCTCCATCAAAATAGCCGAACCGGACTCTGCCCCCTTCTCTTCAACTCCAGCCTTCAACTTTTGCTCCACCATATATTGCAAACTACGATTAATAGTCAAGGTAATCGTCGCACCTGGCTCAACCGGCTGCTGGTGGTAAGTTCCCACTGGAATGGGATTTCCAGCTGCATCCTTTTGTAGGGCGATAGTCCCGTCTTTGCCCCGCAACTCACGGTCAAAATAGCCTTCAATGCCGTAATAGCCCTTATCATTCCCCTTACTGTCAGACCCAACAAAGCCTAGCACTTGAGAGGCCAGCGTGCCTTCCGGATAATACCGCTTCTCTTCAGCTTGGAAGCCTAATCCGGGTATATCAAGCGCCTCCAGCTTTTGTTTCTGAGAAATATCTATTTTGCGGGCAATCTGAGCATAGTCGCGTTGCTCATTGGACAATATGTTAGTCAACTGTTTAATCCGCTTTCCCTTATCATCTACCACCGCCGAGCCAGTTGCTTGAGCCGAATTTTCCTCCTTAGGTAGCTCAAGCGCGTCTATTATCTTTGTCGCTGTCTCAGATGGATCCTTAATCAAGCGGGGTGAAACATACACCATATAAGCAGGCTGAGTGCCAGCTAGATCATACCCATCCGAGGTCTTAATTGCCCCTCTATCAGCGGGAACCGTCCTGACCAAGCCATACTGCGTCTCCGCTTTAACCAAAAAATGCTCGTGCATCATAATCTGAACTTGAAATAACCGGCCAGCCAATACCGCGCCGAGCAAGCAGAATATAGCTATCATTACAGCAAATCTGGTCGTAGAAGGGGTAAATTGTCGCTTAGTCATGACTCTCTTCCGATTCTGGCAAGTCTAAATACAAAATATTAGTGGTTATCGGCGCCAACCCCAGTTGATCAGCCGCTCGCTGCGTAACAGTTTGCAGCGAACCTGCCGTCGCCACCTGACGCTCCAACTGGCTCACTTGAATAGATAGCCGAGATTGTTCATCCTGCAGTTCGGCGATTTGCTGACCGTTGGTCGCCTGGCTATTAGCCACCCAGGCCTCACCGATCATCATGCCAATAACGGCTAGCCACGCCCACACTACCATACCGCCCCATCGAGATCGGCCGCGCTTGTCATGTTTTGCATCAGATTTCTTTTTCATACCAACTTCCTCGCCACTCGTAATTTAGCTGACCGCGACCTAGGGTTGCGCTCCAACTCGGCTTGAGTTGCCGTAATCGGCGTTTTGGTTAGCGGCTCCAAGTCTGTGTCAGTTTGTATAAACCGCTTTACAATCCGGTCTTCCAAGGAGTGAAAACTAATCACGGCCAACCGGCCATCCATCTGTAACAGCGAAACCGCTTGAGGCAACACAGTCTCCAGCGAACCCAATTCATCATTAACGGCTAAGCGTAAAGCCTGAAACACCCGGGTGGCCGGATGAATAGTGCCATGGCGGTAGCTGGCCGGACTCGCTTGCCAAACAACCTCCGCCAATTCCGCACCGCTGGTAATTGGCAACGTTTCCAACCTACGCTTAATCGCCTTTGCAAACAGCCTAGCTAGTCGCTCCTCACCCAAATCACTAAATAGCCTAGCCAAATCGGACTCCGGCAATTTCTCCAACAAGTCAGCCGCTGTTATAGGCTGATGTGTATCCATACGCATATCCAGTTTATCAGATTTAAACCCAAACCCTCGCTCAACCTCGTCGAGCTGGTGCGACGACACTCCCAAATCCAATAACACACCGGCCACGCTGGCAATACCTTCTCTATCGGCCACTTCAGCCATATCCCGAAAATTGGCCTTGACCACCTTAACAGTTCCTCTAGCCCTTCGCTCTTTGCCCTCCAGCAGCCGCGCCTCAGACTGATCCACCGCCTCTTCATCCTGGTCTAACCCCAACACATTGCCACCCGCCGCCAAAATGGCCGCTGCATGTCCACCACCGCCAATAGTGCCGTCTATATACCATTGGCCTGGTTTTACCGCCAAGCCATCAATTACCTCATCTAAAAGAACTGGAACATGATAATCAGGCAAATCGGATATCGGGTTGAGAGTGTCGGGTTGAGAGGACATGGAGTTTTTAGTTATTTCCACCACAGGCGGACAAGAGTTACCTGGTTACTTAGTTACTTAGTTACTTAGTTACTTAGAACAGAGCGTATAACTTAAAGCGGAGCGTGCAAAAACACGACGTAAAGCTAATTGGTCAGACTGCCATCCTTAGCATCACCGAAGCATCTTGTCATACTGTTGCTCTAGCGGAAAGATGCTTTATTACCGCTCAGAATAGCCCAACTTTTATACTATCCACCCTGGCTTTGCACTATCAGTCATTCAATCCTGGGCCGTGCAAGCACTACTTCACGCATCGGCGGTTGGACAACTTGCACCATTCGTACAATCATACCCTCATTCGTAACTCGCCTTCACCAAGTGTTGAGCTATACCCGCTCCTTCGGTCTGCAGCCGTTCCACCTGTGCATCCCACCCCTGCTTATCCCAAACTTCCACCCATCGCCCCAAGCCGACAAACACCACCTCATCTCGCAACTTGGCATGTTCATACAGCGGCTGCGGCACAATAAACCGCCCTTGACTATCAGTGGTCACCTCACTCGCCCCACCAAACAAAAACCGTGCCGACTCCCGAGCATGAATATCCAAAAAGGATCCTTGTTCAACCTGAGACATCAAAGTTTGCCATTGAACGTTCGACACAATCACCAAACAACCTTCAAAGCCACGCGTCATCACCAAAGCATCGCCCAACTCAGTCCGAAATTTTTTCGGCAAAGCCAACCTATGCTTTTGCCCCACTTTGTACACAACTTCACCTAATAGCATAGTCAAATCTCATATGGCAATGGGCTGAAAGTATAAAAGTTCTATCAAAAGCTAGAACCTAAAACCTACAACCCATCACCTAGGGAAGAGGGCGGGGGCAGTGATTTGATACGTATCAAAAATCGCCACTCTTCACCACTTATCACCATTTTGCCTCAAAATAACATCCAGGTCAAGCGCGACAAATTGCCCGTTCCCCATCTCCACTTGCATGGTTTATCATTATTTGATAAAATGACTATAGGTTTTGCATAAATGAAAGGTGAGACACATGGTCCAGCGAAATACGTTCCCCATTGACGACGTGATTAGCGCAGCCGAAAACAGGCTGAGCGAAATGTATGCGCAAAGTACGCGTATGGTAAACGGCAAGTCGATGCCAGCCGTGTTGGCACTACCACATGATTGTGAAAATTTCCGGCAATATCTTGCCTATTTCGAAGGTGAAGACGCTATACTTTCTGGAATTGCCGGCAAGCATTTGTTTACAAAATGCCCGAACGGCAGCTGTGGCGACTTTTACACAGTCACGCGAGGACAATAAAACTAAGGGTGTCGAACTGCTGAAAAAATTCGACACCCTTTCTCTTTCAATATTCACGCCAATAGTAAATACGCAACGAATGGTCCTGGAGCTATTCACAAAGGCTCTACGCTTGCCATAGTGCGATATAATCAGTTCAGGTGAGAGATTAGTGAGAGGATAGCAGAAATGACATCGGATGGTCTGTCCAAATCAATCCTGGATTTCATTGCACAGCTTAACCTGGAAGGCATCGAACCCACTATGCCAAGCAACTTTGGTCAAATTCAGGCGCTGCCGGCTCATGCCGGAGGAGGGCACGACTGCCAACAGACCTTACATGACCTTGCTCACATGCAAGAGAAATCGAACAAAGACGTGCGCCACTATTTACGGCGCATTCGATCCTGTCCGGAATGCCTGCGCCAACTCCGCAGCTTCAAGACAATTCTTGACCAAGAGCTCGGATAATCTATACTAGGGCCTGCCAGAGCAGGCCCTATCTTTCCTCGCTACAAACTTCAACCAACTTCCCGCTTTCTTCCAACCCACGTCTTTCATTGGTATGATATAATGACTATAGGTTCTTACACTAGCTAGGAGAGATAGTATGAAAGCAGAACGGGAGCTCTGGAAGGATTTCACACAATCCTCAGTCCACATTTACCACGTCGAAGATCCTAAAGTACTCGATGGTCCTCATAACTGTAGCCATCGGCAAACGGCCCTCGTCTACGCCCAATCTAGTGATGATGGCGTCCGGCAAAAGGCCGAAGACTTTTTCGACTGTATCTTCTGCGCCACCTGGCGAGACATGCAGAACTAACTAAAACCGGCTGGTAGTCTACTTTACATAAGTCAAACTACCAGCCGATTTCAACAAAAATTTAACACTGTTAAATAAAATCCATTTTAAACAGCCAAAGAGTTTCCTACAAATTCACCTAATTCCACAATCTTCACCCGTTCTTGCTTCTGAGTATCTCGATCTCGCACCGTTACCGTTTCATCATCCAAGGTATCAAAATCCACCGTTACGCACCACGGCGTACCAATCTCATCCTGGGCCTTATACCGCTTTCCAATATTACCCCGGTCATCCCAGGCCGTCATAAAGTGAGGACTTAGCTGACGGTAAACATCTCGAGCCTTTTCGACTAATTGCGGCTTATTAGCTAACAACGGGAACACAGCCGCCTTATACGGTGCCAAACTGGGCACTAATTTAAGCACCACCCTACCCTCTTCTTGAGTATAGGCTTCGCACAACACGGCCAGCAACGTTCGGTCCACACCCCAAGTTGGCTCAATCACGTGGGGATAATGATTCTCGCCAGTCTCTTCATCTCGATAGGTCATATCCCGACCAGAGGCTCGAGCATGACTAGACACATCAAAATCCGTCCGGTAAGCCAATCCGTACAATTCCTTGCGGCCAAAGGGAAAATCAAACTCAAAATCCAGCGTTCGGCGAGAATAATGAGCCCTGTCATCCTCCGAAACTTCTAGTTCATGAATATGTTCATCTTTAAGGCCGATATCTTTCATCCACAGCTTCATCTCATTGTACCAAGCGTCAAAATGCGGCTCCCAGTCGTTAGATTGCTTAGGCTTAGGAATAAAATATTCAATCTCCATTTGCTCAAACTCACGCGTCCGGAAAATAAAATTACCCGGCGTAATCTCATTGCGGAACGCTTTACCAATTTGAGCCATCCCAAATGGCATTCTCTGTCGAGTGGTCGACAACACATTGGCAAAATTAACAAACATAGCCTGAGCTGTCTCTGGCCGCAAATAGGTCAAGTTTGCCTGATCTTCGGCCGGCCCTAAATACGTTTTAAGCATAAGATTAAAGGCTTGTGGCTCAGTAAATTTGCCTTTTACCCGACAATTAGGGCAAGACGTTGTGGCGTCAAAAACCTGGTCAACAATCACATCTGGTAATTGGTCAACCCTAAACCGTTGATGGCAATTAGTGCACTCTGTCAGCTGATCAACAAAGGTGGCAATATGCCCCGACGCCTCCCAAACCTTCGGATTCATAATCAAGGCCGCGTCCAGACCCACAATGTCTTCGCGCTGCTGCACATAACGCCGCCACCACATATTTTTAATATTTCGCTTCAGCTCCACCCCAACCGGACCGTAATCCCAAGAATTAGCCAAGCCGCCATAAATATCGCTACCCGGATAAACAAACCCTCGTCGCTTAGCCAAGGCTACTAATGTGTCAAGTGAATCAACCATAGATAATTGGTATACCAGTCCTAATTCTGTTTGTCAAAGAATTATAACAGGTTCTAGCCCAGCCCGCCCCCGGCGGACTCTACGAATACAATCTAACATGCCCCATTCGTAGCATTC
>CAZHWT010000005.1:0-26018 GCA_964536215.1 uncultured Candidatus Saccharibacteria bacterium | reverse complement strand
CCCGCCCCCGGCGGACTCTACGAATACAATCTAACATGCCCCATTCGTAGCATTCCTTTTTCGTAGATTCGCATATACATTTGTAATTCGGATGTTACCTATTCGTAATTCGTTTTTCGCAGATTCGCAGCATTCGCATTACCATTTCAGCCAGAGGCTGACAGGCTCCATTCGGATGTTACCTATTCGTAATTCGCCTCAAGCTCGCGCACTCGATCCACAAACCGTTGCGTCTTAGTTTGCCGCTCAATCACCGCCGTCAACTGCTGGCTCATCAAATGCTCCATCTCTTGCAGCAACCGTGGGGCTAGGCGCAAACTAGCCATCTGTTGAGCCGACAAATCAACGCACTGCTCTAGCAACTCAACCGCGTTTCGGCTCTGGCTAGCCAGCTGGTTCGGCGCCCAATAACCCAAATGATGCAACAACTGCACCTCATACCACCTCACCAGCGCCTCGCAATGACGCGCCCGCCCCAACCAGGCCAATAACTGAATCAACTGATCAAAAACCATCGCCTGCGGCTCCTCCTCTGGTAGCAAAAGGAGGGTAATATCGGCCACGTAATAGGCCAATGACACATCGGTCAAATTACCCCGCCAGCTCTCAAACGTGTCCAACGCCGTCGCCTCCACCAGTGTATCCAGGGTCCGCCCTTTGGCCACTAGCACATCCACGCTATTAAATAACTCAACATGACCACGCTTCCTACTGGACAACTTACGCACTCCCTTTGCCACCATGCGCGTCAATCCACCATCCTGCAGAAAAACTGCCATCAAGGCATCTGCCTCGCCCAGCTCATACTTTTGTAAAATTATCCCTCGATCACGAAAAGTTCTGGACATAAATATAAATGTAAAGTGTAAAGCGCAAAACGCAGAACAATAGCCTAAAACTCAAAGCTAGAAACTTGAAATACGAAACAGCTGCAAAATTCGAATTGAGAAAACCAGCACCTTTTCTAACATTGCTTTTCTTGTTTGTTTCGTATTTCAAATTTCTCTCTTCGTATTTGTTCAACGACTCTAGCTCTAATCCTGAGATACAACCATCCGCTATTTCTTCACCGCAATTTCCTTATCTCCATCCAGCAAGATATCCTGACTTTTACCATTCACTGTCACCGTGTAATCCCAGTTATTAGCCCCCGGCTGCTTCTGAATCAGCCCATGATAATCGCCCGTAATCTTAAACGGCAATTTGTACTCAAACGTTAATGTCCGACTCTGCATTGGTTTTATAGTCACAAAATTATCAAACACGGTCTTACCTAAATCATTCTCAACCTCCACCCGCGCATCGCCACCACTAGCATCAAGCAGCTCTGCTCCTTCAGGAACATACACTCGCACATAGTTCCGAGCCGTCGCATTTAGCCAACCATCAAATTTACCCGTATTCCGATACGTAATCGTCACCTTCTCCTTCACCGTTCCATCACCAGCAATGGTTACCTCCTGCTTCGCTTCCTGAGTTAGGTAAAAGTTGCTCTTAAGACCGGCTAAGTTAGCATCATTAATGTGTAGATAGTCGCCTGGCGGCTGTACCGCCTCAATCCGCCCAGCCAAGTTTTGATCTTCCACATACTCTTGCGCCCGAATATCCTCAAAGTTAAACAAAATATTCTTCTCTTGACCTTGGGTCATAAACATCGCCAAGTACTCCGGCCACTTAGTGGCTGGCTCGGACAAAACTTTCTTAATCATAACCTGCATCAAATCACCGAGAATTCCCTTACGATCTTCGCCACCGATTTTCTCAGAGATAATCTCTAACTGATAGACAACCTGAGGCACCTTGGTCCCATTAACCGTAATTGGCTCCGCACTAAACGGCTTGGAGTACCCTGGCACTTCCAAAGGTCCAGTAATCCTCATTAACGCCTCTACAAACTGAGTGTCCAAGGCAATAATGCCATCAATGGCCGGATCGCCGATGCGATCATAGTAATAACGGAACGTCTCCATAGATTCAGCAAAGTCAGGCGAGAAGTTTGTATCTCTCAAGTGCCAACCCGGAACCTTGAGGTAAGCCCGAATCGGGTCTGGCATCGGTAAATACGTACTATTATCATCAATTGTGTAAATGTCCCCTGTATCACTAACCGTAAACTTGCCCTGATTAAACGACACGTACGCCACTGAAGTAATAAATCCGCCGGTCGGTCGCAATTCTTTATCATTCTGGAAAAGAATTAAATACTTTTTCGGATCAGGCGCGCCCAACATACTCGGCAAAATTGTCAACAGAGGTCGAATTTGGTGAATGCCTGACTCCAGACCGTTAACCCCATTCTTAACATCGGTCAAGGTTTGTCGTACATCCGTGTCGCCAATCTTTCCCGGGTAATCAGTAACATCCACCTGGTCAAAATGTTGCTTCAATTTTTCAAAATGCTCCTGGGATTCATCCAGGCTGGGCAGCAAAGACGGCATTAACAAGGTTAGCTCGGCAATTCTATCCTCGGTCGGTTTTTCTGTGGCTGGCGCTGCACCCTTAAACCCCAACACTTCCGCGTACGGCTCCACCCCTTTTACCAAAATCTGCCCACCAGTAATCCCCTCCTTGGCTCCAGCAAATAGGGCTTCGCTATCCTGATAATACGTACCTACAACCGGCCAATGTCGGGCAAAGCCAAACCACTCAACTTGGCCTTGCAATGTATCCAGGCGCGTCTGCAACTCTGGCAAGCCAGCGCTCAGTTTAGCCATATCTTGTTCCTTAGCCGCCGCCTTTAACACCTCAACCTGCTGCATTACTGCCTTAGCCGAACCCACCATTGGCGCTATCCGCCACCAAGCCAGCAGGCCAATAACTAAAATAAACCCCAACACAACCGCACATGGCACCCACACCACTCGTCGCTTCCACCACATTTTTCGGCTATGTTTACGTTTCTTTTGAGGCATAATATCTACCGTAATTGTTCGCATAAAGAAATATATCGGCTATTAGGTATTGGTTACTTGGTTACTTGGTTACTTCGTCTACTCGTTATTAGTTTATTCGTTATTCGCATAACTACTCACCACTCACCACTCACAAAACGCCTAGGTATCCTTGGGTTCCTAGGGGTCCGGGGGAAAATGGTGTATTGGAACCATGTCATTCGCATATACATTCGTAATTCGGCTGTTACCCAATTCGTATATTCGTATTAACACAATGTAATTCGATCCTCCGCGTATCCCCCGCCTAAACAGCTCCTTTCCCAGTCAGTACCGCCACTGGCGTCTTTACCAAAATGAGCAAATCATACCAAATCGACCGCCGACGGGCATAATCAGCATCCATTTCAACCCGCTCATCAAAGCTAACGCTACTTCTCCCACCTATCTGCCATGGCCCAGTAATGCCTGGTTTAGCCGACAGCAATTCCTTGACGTGAGGCTTAATCGAAGGATAGACATCCATTTGCGTTAACAGCTCATGAGGCAAGTAGGCTCGCGGTCCCACCAAGCTCATACTCCCAGTCAAAACATTCCAAAATTGTGGCGTCTCGTCCAGGCTAGTCTTGCGCAAAAATTTACCCACCCTCGTCACCCTCGGATCATTGGTCAACTTATAATACTTTTTAAACTCCTCCTTATTCTTGGGATCATTTAAAATCTGCTGCAAGTATTTTTCTGCCTCCGCACCACCATATTTAGCTCCAGTCGAATACTCAACTTTCATCGATCGAAACTTAATAATCTTAAATAGCTGCCCACGCCGGGTCACCCGTTCATGGATATAAAAGATAGGTCCTGGCGAATCCAACTTGATGGCTATCGCCAACCCCAGGTAAACCGGTGACAAAAGTATCAGGGCAACACTTGCCCCCAAAATATCCACCACCCGTTTACAAAATTCATATGCCATTGCCTTTGCATTATGACGGAAACTTAGCACTCTAACAAGCTTGACAATGCTAGCCGCATTTTGAATCGACAAGAAATAAAAGAGAAATTTAAAAAACGAAACAAACTCAAAATTAGAAAATCACAACCGAGCCTGCCAGTTGACTACACATCACAATAAGCTTATAAAACAAACATAACCCGAACATTATGATACTAACGCAAAACTCAAAGCGCATAGTGCAAAGCCAAAGTGAAAAACCAAAAGTATTATTAAAGCCGAGATGTTACCGGCTTAGTCTTGCAATTATCAGCTTCCTAGACACACTGCCCAATAAGAGAAGCTGTTGGGTAATCGCTGATCAGTTGATGAGATGTGGAACGAGCATTGGTGCCAATGTAACCGAAGCTTCAGCCGCCAGTTCAAAGTTGGAATTCAAAAAGTTCTTCGAGATAGCATTAAAGAGCGCCAACGAGTCAATATACTGGCTAAATTTACTAAAAGACGCCAAGCTATCCAACCCTGTGTTAACTAACAAATTAATCGATGAAACAACTGAGATCTCACACATTCTCGGAGCAAGCATCTTAACTTTGAAAGGCAAAAGAGTATAAAACTCACCTAACAAAAAATGCTTTAGGCTTTAAGTTTTGGCTTTGCACTATACTTTTTAATTTTTGCGCTTTCCTCGACTATTCCCCTCATCCTCTCCTTAAACGCTTCCAGCCCAAACTCCTCCGCCCGTTTTCTAATTACTTTTTCATCAAAACTCATCCCGTCAAACCGCTTCAGTGCATCTACTAGGCTTTCCACCGTCTGCTCTGGGAAAAAGGTGCCAGTTTTGCCTTCAATCACCGTTTCCAAATAACCACCCTGTCCCAAGGCAATGACTGGCTTGCCGCAAGCCATGGCCTCTACTGGCGTAATGCCAAAATCCTCTACGGCCGCTAGAACCATGGCCCGGCAATGCTTATACATTTCCGTAACCTCATCGTCTGGCAAAGCGTCATATATTTGCACATTATCTTTGGCAATATGCCGCAAATAATCGGCCTGCGGCCCTCGCCCCACCACTTTTAATGGCCAACCCAACTCATTAAACGCTTCAACAATCATATCCACCCGCTTATACTCACCCAACCGCGACACCACAAAGAAGTAGCCCGAGTCGGGTTTCGAGTTTCGGGTTTCGAGTTTCGATTTTTTTATCTGGACACTGGACGCTGGACGCGGGACGCTCTCCACCTTGTCGCCCACTTTGGATTCTTGGGTCTTTGGATTCTTGGATTCTTGAGATGTGAATCTATTCACATCGACGGGTGGATACACCACTATCGCCTCTTTGCCATAGGCATCCTTAATCTTCTGCTTAATCGACTCAGAGTTAGCAATCCATACATCCACGTCTCGACTACGACGCTGATCCAAATTATACAAATATTTCCGCCACACCCCAGCCAGCCACCGCTCTACCACATTCATACTCTTAACCGAAATATCCGTGTCATACCCATACAAAAATCTCGGCGGCGTATGGCAATAACAAATATGCACCGCCCCTTTAGGCTTGCGAACATATTTAGCCGCGTAAGACGCGCTAGACAAAACAACCTCAAAACCACTCAGGTCAAACCGCGAAAAAGCAAACGGATAAAACAAAGTAAAATAATACCGCGGCAATCGCATTCGCAGCGGCATATGCTGCATAAACGACACCACAATTTTTTTACCTTCTTCCTTAAACCCCAACCCTTTCATCCCTTCGCGATCATAAACGCTAGTATAAATTGGCGCTTCCGGATAAATCTCATGAAACGCCTCCACCACCCTCTCCGCCCCACCGTATTGATTAAGGTAGTCATGGACAAGGGCTACTTTAGGTTTAGAATATGTATTCATCTGATTCTTATTATCATGCGACATACAATACTACCTCTAGGTAAAAACTCAAAGCGCATAGCTCAAAGCCAAAACGTCAATCGCAAAGCTATCCTAACTTTAGGTTATACGCTGTGGCTTTGCACTCTAGCCTTTACGCTCTCCACGACTTACTGATCCGTATACCTCCAGCGTCTCTTCCGCCATCCGCTTCCAGCTAAATTGCTTTGTCCGTTTTTTACCCTTAGCAATCAACTCTTCACGCAGCCCTTTTTGACTGTACAATTTTTCCATCTGCTCAATCAATGAGGCTGGATCATGGGGATCAAAAAATAGCGCCGCATCAGCACACACTTCTCGCAAAACCGGAATATCCGAACAAAGCACCGGCAATCCAGCCGACATCGCTTCGAGCGGCGGCAAGCCAAACCCTTCTGACAGCGACGGAAAAACATACGCTTCCGCTTGACCATACATCACGTGTAAGTCATCATCCGGCACATAGCCCGGCAGCGTCACCCACTCCTGTACCCCTTGCTGCTTCATCATCTCTTCCGTCCGCTGCAAAAACACACTCCTGGCCGACGGTAACACTAGTCGCAAACCAAACCGCACATGCAGCTCCTTCATCGACCTAGCCAACAACTCAATATTCTTATGCGGGTACACATTCCCCACATACATAATAAACGGCTTAGTAATTTTATATTTTCCCAAAATACTGGAAGCTGGAAGCTGGACGCTGGACGCTTCTTCAACATCATCCGCTGCCTCGTACGTTACCACCACTCGTCGATCCGGCAGCTTATAAAACTCCGCCAACTCGTCCTTAACTGCTTGCGACGGCACAATCACCGTCGCCGCATGAGTCGCTGCCCACCTGGTCACCAGCCGATAGCCCAAATGTTTCACTTCATAAACCGGCTTAATCCGCGTCGTCACTGCCCGGTTTTTAAACTTGTGCATAATCAGATCGTGAATAGTCACCACATACCGGCCACGATAACCTATCGGCACATTCAAGTGAGGAAAATGAACCAGATCCAGCTTTTCGCGATTAAGCGCCCGAGGCAAATCCAGTTGTTCTCTAACCGAATAATGTCCAGCCGATATCACTCGCTTACTAAACCGTGGATTGTCAGTCACAAACTCATCGGCATTCGAGGTATGTAAAAAAACAGCATATTCGTTCTCAGCATCCACCTTAGCCAGCTGGTCAACCAAATTCTTAGTATACCGCCCCAACCCCGCATGCCTTGGCCCGTAAAATCGCGCATCAATACCAATTTTCATGAGCTAAGTATAGCAGAAGACAGAAAGAGTTTTTCGTGTTTTCGCTATTCGAATCCAATTCTAATTCAACGAGTCCTAATACTAATACCAATATCAATACCAATTCTTTTCGAGACACCAAGATAGTGAGACCGCGAGGTGGTCAAGCCGCAAGGATATCAGATGCTAACATTCTGCCTTTCCTGCATACCGCATACTGCATACCGCATACCGCATACCGGTACCGTATACCAAATACCACATACGAGGGCTCCGTCATCTGAACCGCATCTCCCCATGCTCTTCACTACTATCGGCCATTATAGGCCACTTCCAGGGCCTTGAGGGGCCATTCTGAGGCCAATTTTTTTTAAAAATCGCCTACTCAGCTAGAACACTTGCACATTTTTACTTCAGAAGGTAAGCTGTAATTCAGCAAAGGTCTCCGCAATGCCACAACCACACAACAAATTAAAACACCTCATAAAACGAGTCCCCGGCAGTCGGCAAGCCAAGAACGGGCTAAAACTGGTCAAGAATGCATCGCTTTACAATCAATTATGGGTTCCACCCGGGCACTACTATTCCACCATTCCGGACGAAAAGACCATAAGCCAGCGCCTCACCTCAATTACAGATATCTCCATGGACACCTTGCCTGGCATAAATCTGAATATCCGTCAGCAGAAAGCTCTTTTCAACCATCTTAGCAAGTACTTTGCCGATATGGACTTTACTCCCCATTTTAACAACAAAAACCGATACTTTTATGAAAACGATATGTATGCTTACGGCGATGCAGCCATACTATACGGTATGTTGCGACATTTTAAGCCCAAAAGAATGATTGAGGTGGGGTCTGGTTACACCACTGCGCTAATGCTGGACACCAAAGACGCCCATTTGCCCAAACTAAAGTTGACCTGTATTGAACCATACCCCGATCGACTGTTTAACCAGCTAAAGCCTCAGGACACTAAATCATTTACTTTGCTAAAAACTGGTCTTGAAGATGTCGACTTAAAACTCTTCGACAGCTTAGCCGAAAACGACATTTTGTTCATCGATTCGTCGCACGTTTCCAAGCTCACTAGCGATGTCAATTACTACATGTTTAATATTCTGCCACGGTTAAAGCCCGGTGTACTTATTCACATCCATGACATCCGCTGGCCATTCGAATACCCCATCGAAGTTATACAGGAAAAAAGATATTGGAATGAATCATATGTTTTACGGGCCTTTTTACAGTTTAACTCACAATTTAACATTGTCATCTGGCCCAGCTATCTTCAGGCCAGACACCCCCATCTAATCAATAAATTCGATCTATTTACCCACGACCAGTTTGGCCCTGGAGCCAATATCTGGTTACGGCGAACATCATTGGATCAAACTGTTCCAGAAACATCTGCAAGGATGAAATAACTCTAAACTACTGTGTTGTTATGAAACTTGTTATTTTTACTATATGTCAGAACGAAGCTGAATCCATCGGCAAAGTTCTGGACCGAATTCCCAAAAAAATACCCGGCATAGACAAAATTGAAACATTAGTCGTTAGCGACGGTAGCACAGACAATACAGTCAAAATTGCCCAAAAACACGGGGCCACCCAGGTAGTAGACGGATTAGGCAAAAAGCGCTTAGCTTACCGCTTTGAGCAGGCACTCGAAGCAGTCTTGGAAATGAACCCAGACATCGCCTGCAACATTGATGGCGATCTACAATTTGATCCTCACGATATTCCTAAAATGATCAAGCCGATTATCGAGGACGGCTATGATTTTGTTGCTGCCGATCGCTTCACCGATCCTAAAACCGGTCTGCGCCGCAAACCGGTTGGGATGCCTGGCGGTAAATATTGGGGTAATGTCCTGGGTGCCTGGACCATCAGCCAGCTGACCGGCCAAAAATTCATGGATGTCACGTGTGGCTTCCGCGCCTACAATCGCAAAGCCTTGCTGGCCATAAACATAAATGGTGGCTATACCTATACCCAAGAATCTTTCCAAGTTCTTGCAGTTAAGAAAATGAACATCACTTCAGTGCCCGTACCAGTCACCTATTACCAAGGACGGCAATCCCGAGTAGTCCGCAAATTCTGGCAGTTCATTTTTGGCAGCGCCCTAAATATCATTAGAGCCTTCCGCGATTACGCCCCCCTCAAATTCTTCGGTTTAGCCGGATTGCCATTCTTCATTGTTGGTTCCTGCCTATCAATATTCGTCGCCTGGCACTGGATTAGTGCCGGATTATTGACTCCATACAAAGCTGTTGGCTTTATAGGTGTGTATGCCATATCTATTGCAGTTATTCTGTGGGCTCTTGGACTGGTCGCCGACATGTTTGATCGCATACTCCGCACTCAAGAAAAAATCCTCACCGAAACCAAAAAAGCTAGACTGGAGCAAAGAAGTGTCCGCTAACCACATCTCAAGTATCGCCGTCATTGGGCTCGGCTACGTCGGCCTACCCCTTGCCCTACAAGCCGAAAGCAAAGGGTTTAGCGTTATTGGTATCGACCTTGACGAAGCCAAGCTCAAAAAGCTCAAAGCCAAACAACCAATTATTGACGATGAGATTGCTAATCAGCGATTAGGGATCACAAGCATCACTTTTACTAAAGACGTCTCACTCGTCTCCTCCGTCGACGCAGCTATCATTTGTGTACCAACACCAGTATATGAGGACAAAATGCCTAACCTCAACCCGGTCAAGATGGCCGTATCATCCGTCGTTAACCATCTTAAGCCAAACGCTTTGCTCATTATCGAATCGACCATCAATCCTGGCGTATGTGATGAGGTGATCATCCCACTCATTGAGTCGGAAACGGATTTTAAAGTTGGTAAGGATCTGCATCTGGCTCACTGTCCAGAGCGCATTAATCCAGGAGATCCTAATTGGCATGTTGGCAACATTAACCGTGTGCTAGGAGCTAGCGATAAGGCAGGACTTAATTTGGCGCTCAACTTTTATCAACATCTTATTGATGCCCGAATCATGCCCATGGAAAATCTTAAAGAAGCGGAAGCCTGCAAAGTTGTCGAAAATTCTTTTCGTGATATTAATATCGCCTTCGTCAACGAACTGGCCATGTCATTTCATGCACTAGGCATCAATGTCGAAAACGTCATCGATGGCGCCGCCACCAAACCATTTGCTTTTATGCCCCATCACCCTGGCGCTGGCGTTGGCGGCCATTGCATTCCGGTCGACCCGTATTATTTAATCGAATACGCTCACACCTATGGCTTTGAACACAACTTCCTGCGCCACGCCCGACAGGTTAATGAAAACATGCCCGCCTTTACCGTCGGCTTATTAGCTGAATCACTTAACCAACTGGAACAGGTCATACATGGCTGCAAGGTCGCTCTGCTCGGCCTGTCCTACAAAGCTAATGTTGGCGATGACCGCGAAAGCCCAGCCTACGTTATTCGGGACATGCTCGAAGGGGCTGAGGCCGAGCTGACAGTATACGATCCATTTATACCAACAGGCTCAACAGTCAAAACGCTTAATGAAGCTCTGGAGAATGCTGATGCCATAGTCATTGCTACTGGCCATGATGAATTTAAACATAATCTAACGCCACAGTTACTCAAAAAATATGGTATCAAAACCGTCATCGACGGCCGCAATATTCTAAGGGGCAGCAAAGAAAAAATTATTGCAAACAATATACTCTACCAGGGGATAGGCATTTAATATCTAATGTTACATCAGTTAAAACAAATTCATCCGATCAAAAGAAACGTGGCCTGGTGGCAAGGCGGTCAAAAGCGATACTATAAAATCGCCTATTACCCGGCCATAGTGGTCTCTTTTACCAAAGCACTGCTGGGCAAGCCTAAAACAATACACTACCTGGGCCAGACTATGCTCTACGATAATAAGGCAACCCCCTTATCACTAATGTATTATCCGCATGAGGTCAAGCAAAAAATTCTCAATAATGCCGATGAACCACCACTGACAGTACTCGATATCGGTGGCAATATTGGCCAGTTTGCCATCACTTTGCACAATCTCATTCCTAAGGCCAGAATAGATTCTTTTGAGCCAAATCCCATCAGCTATAAGATATTGAGCCAAAATACTGACGGATTAGATGCTATACGTATTTACAATATGGGGGTGGGTCCGCAAAAAAAGCAGACACTTTACTATACAGCCGGCAAATCTGCCACGGGATCTATGCTTGAAAAAAATTCAATCACCGCAGGCGAAACTTCTAAGCCTATCGGAGTGGACATTAAAATGACCGACAATATCTATCGCATAACCAAAAGAAATACATACGACCTAATTAAAATTGATGTTGAGGGGTACGAATTTAACGTAATAACAGCCTTAAAAGGTATTAAAACCAAATACTTATTTATCGAAATGTCAGGCAACAGCCGTCAAAAGGATGCCTCTAGCAGCAAGGTACTGTCTGAGATAGCAGATAAATTTGGCGACTACGAAATCATATCCATATCTTCTGCTGACAAAGATAGTCAAAATTTCGACCTGCTACTCAAATTTTGAGCTAAAATTATAAATTTTGGTCGATTCGCTGCGAAATAGTCAGAGGTTTTACTATCTTTGTAACTAAATACAGTACCCCTAGAACGACAAAACTTAATCCGCGATCAATTAAAGCTATCTGAAGAACTTGCTCCGTACCTAATCCCATAACAGAACCGGTCAACACCAGCGCACTCTCTTTAAATCCAATGCCTGCCGGCGTAATACTAATAAGCATGGAGGCAGTGCTGATTGTCAAATAAAGCAATAGCCCTGGCAAGGTCACCTGTACGCCCACCAGTTCCATTTGAGCAAAAATAGCAATCATCGAGGTGACAGAGCTTAAGACTGTTAATATGGCCAGTTTTAGCAATAGAGTCTTATTGGTAACAATCTCCCGCCAGCCATGTTCCACATCGTAAAGTACAGTAACAATAAACTTTATCGGCGCAATACCTTCAGCTCGAGCCAGAGCTTGACGGGGCGGCAATTTGACAAACATAATCAACAGAACTATGGCCATCCATGCCAGGAAAAATAATAATAACGACATTCGTAAAGGGCTATCCGGTATGAGTAGTAGAGCTAAAATTGCCAAGATATTATTAGCAAAGAATAAAATTACATAATAACCGAATAAGGTGGAGGCAAACTTGCTGTAAGACAGACCATGTACTTTCTTTAAGTAAATTGCTCTCACTGAGGCTCCGCCTAAGAGCGGGCCAAAATAATTGCCAATGGCTGATAAAGTAGCAATATACACACCCTCAAAATAATTAACCTTGCCCACAAATACTTCTGTTGTCCATTTTAAAAATAAGCCATTTACAAACTGATTACTCACTTTAACCAACGATATGATTGACAATCCCCATATTGAAAGACGTAATAATGGCTCAAAATCTTCCCGATTGAAAAGAAAATAGACCACAAACAGGGAAATGAATAAAAGCGTAAAAGATCTAGATACGTATTTCTTTAATCCAGCTGGAATCATTTTTTACCACTCCCAAGCAATGTTACTAACTGCTGATGATAGCGCTGGCTGGCCAGACCGTCCAGCGTTTTGCCGTACACTGTATTCTTAGCCTTAACCATATCTTGCTGGTGTTTCTTTACGAATAAGCCTGGATCAGACACATAAAGCTCAATCAGCTCTCTCAGCTTAGCAAAGCTGCCTACGGTATCACCAAACCGATACGACGGATCTAAGGTAAACCCATCTTTGAACGGAGCCGGAACGTCAAGAAACAGCGTCGGTCGATCGAGGGGCAGATAGTCAAAGACGATAGAAGACCAATCGCTCACCAATAAATCGGCAATATACAAGAACTCCTCAGCCACGGGGTACTTGCTATATGGCATAAATTTAATATTATGCAGGCGAGCTATATTGATTGCGTCACCGCTATTCAAATGTGCTCTAAAAATTATCAACCCATTCAATTTCTTTGCCAATGCATCTAGTTCGCCAAAAAAAGTCTCACCGGACATACCATACGGCAGAATGCTGCGTCCTTTATCATCCTGTTTCCAGGTGGGCGCAAATATAATAACATAGCTAAATTTATCAGATATACCATACTTACGCTTGATCAAATTAACTGAAAAATCTCCCCTGCAAATGGCATCCACCCGGCTATAGCCGGTAACAATCAGCTTATCAGCCTGAACAGCAAACCGATCTCGATAAACCTCTTTCATAGCTGCAGACGAAACCCAGACTCCATAATACCGCTGAAACAACTCAAAGTTACGCGCCGGATACCCCTTAAATGGCACGCCATGCCACACATCAATAAACTTTATCTTTGTAAAATACAGATAAAGCATCAGGGCATGAACCCCGTGATCTGTAATAATAATACTCGACAGACCAACTGTAACCATATCTCTAAGTTTGTGCATCGACAATACTCTAAGACCAGGCTCCTCAATTGTCAGCTCCTCTGCATAATTGGGGTCAAGTGACAAAAAATACAAATCGAATCCTGGATCTTGCTGCCTAGCATAATACTCCGCGTATGCTTTTAAATTGCCATTATATTTATGGCCATACAGCACGACCGATCTTCGACCCCGTTTAACAAAGCACCTTAACACTATCGAAATAGTAATAAAGAAGGCGCTTCTCGTCAGGTACATCCAATGCCGGTAGTTGCGCTTATCAATTTTCATCAAGTTTTACCGTTGGGGGAGGTATTTGTCCGTAACGTTTTGATAATCTGATGGTTTTCGTTCAGAATCTCGCGAACCAACGTTGAAGAAGTGCCTTTAGTATAAGGGAAATATATAATTTGCACACCAACTTTTTTTAATTTTTTTTCATACAGTTGCCACTCAGAGGTATCATGCCAATCATCTCCCACAAATAGCCTGTCAAATTTTAGTTTCTGCCATGCTTTATATTTATCAATATCATACTGCCCCACCACCGTGTCGACATACTGAATACTCCGAACAATTTCCATCCGCTCTTCATGCGGTATTATACATTTCTTACCTTTATAAGACACCAGCTCGTCAGATGTCACCCCTACTATCAAATGATCGCATAATGATTTGGCGTTGCGCAGAATATTCAAATGACCAATATGGAACAGATCAAAAACGCCACAAGTATACCCATAAATAAGATGCCCTTCAGTTTTTACCATGATTTTCTTCCTTTTTCGTAACTAGTTAATGCCCAGAATCTATTTTTAATCGTAGTGGCAAGGCCTTTAACTACTCCTAAGCAGAAGCAAAGCACAATCGCCGCCATTGAGCCCGCTACGCCAAACACTTCGACTGGAGTCTTGGCGAGATACACAGCTATAACCACGCAGGCCAATCCAAATAGAAGCATACCATACCATAGGTAGACTGGGTAGAGTAGCAGTAAAACGCTCATAATTACGACTACCGCAAGCAGACATACGATATAGGGATAGTAGCGGGTGCCAGGAGTAAAATAAAAGTCAATAAACTTTGGACCGCGCTGAAAAATATGTTGCAGCTCATCAATCTTAGACTTTCTAGCCATATAGCCTAGTTTGGCCTCGGCAGATTTAACCATTACACCCATCGGCAGTAATAGCAATAGCAGCTTTGTGTCATCACTAACTGCACGTAAATCAACAGCACCTTTCTTTAACACTTTGCAAGCAGCGATAAAATAATCTTTTTTTACCCACAGCGATGTCGTGCCTTTAGCTGTCATATCAAAATTTTCAGATGTAATAACATGCATGGTCGAAGAAGGTGGAGGATATAACCGCTTTCGAATAAGACCGACTGTATAATTAATTATATTAGACGGTTCATCAATCACTGTTGGGATAAGCACATCACTGGAAGACGCCATAACCGCTTCAAAATAACCATCAGCCAAGCGAGCTCGGTCATCGACAAACAGCAGGCGGTCATACTTTGCCGCCACAGCCCCGTGATATCTGGCCATAAATCTGCCTTCGTTCGTCGTCAGCTGGATAATACGGCAATCGATATGCTGCTTGACAAATGCTGCCATAGATTCATCGAGAACATGGCGTAAGGCTGGGTTCGGACCATCCACAACCACCAGTAATTCAAATTGCCAGCCTGCCCCCTGCTTCGCAATCGCCTGCAAACAGCCGGCAATAGTATCCTGGCCAGTATACGTCGGAATAATCACGGAGAAAGCGACTGTCTCAGCCATAGGCAACAATCTCATTAACAATAATTTGTGATGGCGACCTGTCTAATACAGTAGGGTTACGATTATATTCCTTATAATGAGCCACAAAATCATCTATGATTGCTCTGTCTAATTTTGATATCACAGCTGTACTCCCCAAACCTTCTTTACGCTCAGTCTCATTCCTAAATATAAGCGTGGGCTTACCCATATGGTACAGCTCTTCTTGGTTGCCGCCGCCATCAGTGATAACAAATTCACTATATTTAATCAGTTTAATAAATGCCAAATATTCCAAGCGGGGTAAAAGTTGTATATTTGGATTGTCTTCAAGTCTGCTCTTTAGATGAGTCAGCTTATTCAGCCGCTCTTTAGTGGCTGGATGTTGTACCCATAAAACCATGAATTTTTGTGCAATCTCTTCCGTTCGATCGACTATCTCTTCCAATCGGTGCTCATCAAAGACGTTCTCATACCGATGCAAACTGGCCACTACATAGTTGCGCTTAGGCATTTCTACAGACGCCATATCGCAGCGGCTTAGTCCAAACAGCAGGGTGTCAAGTTGGGTATTTTCAAAGGTGTTGAGCTTTTGCCCTTTGAAACCCTCCAGATTT
The DNA here is from genome assembly GCA_964536215.1 of uncultured Candidatus Saccharibacteria bacterium. Lineage (GTDB taxonomy): Bacteria > Patescibacteriota > CAZHWT01 > CAZHWT01 > CAZHWT01 > CAZHWT01. Next base: position 10,232 of record CAZHWT010000005.1, on the reverse strand, counting down.
TTCACTGCCCACTCACCAGGGCACGCATATATATTACTCAGTCGAAAAGTAATCAGCCTATTAATCTCCTCCGGAAAAGGCTTAAATAAATTAAAACTGCGCAACCCCGACTCAACATGCATCACTTGGCATCCAGACAGTTTACCTAATAAAGCCCCCCACCAGGCAGTAATAGTATCGCCGTGGGTCAAAACAATATGACGTTCACCGGTATATCCAGCCAAAATCTGCTTTTTGCGCGTCAGTTGCCAAAGTGTCTTGCTAAGCCAGTACCACATTTTCGACATTGTTTTAGCCTCAGAGTTCCAATCAAATAATACATAGTCCGCCGACCGCAAGCCAAAAGCAGCCAGTGATGTTTCCATAGTATCTTTATGCTGAGCCGTGTAAATCCACCTCCATTCCAAACGGCGCCGTTCGCACTCCAACATAATAGGCGCCATCTTAAATAACTGAGCTCTTGTACCAATAACAAAATGAATCATAACCGGTCTTTTTAGTAAAATATGTTTAGTTTCGCATTAATTTAATAAGTGGGTTATCAAAATAAATAATCGGAATATCTTTAGCTATTTTGGCATAATACCAGTCATAACCAGCGTACGACCAATATTGCCACACAGGCATATGGACAAGCAGGAACAAGCTCGCCAGCAAAACGGTCAGACTATAAGCATAGCTGGTAACCCTGCGGTCATCATGACGCATTTTCTTAAGCAGTTCCATTAAGGGTAAATATAATAAAGCCAAGCTAAATAAAACATATCTGCCATGATATGCATACTTAGCTCCAAGAGTCAGGTACGTATTGAGATTAAATATGTAGACCATACCAATATATACTAATGACCAAAACACAATAAGACGCATTTCACTAGTGCCGCGCAATGAACGGCCATACAGCCAAAAGACTATCAGCACGACCCCCAGTGTCATTGCTTCAATTGCTCGCACCCAATAAGCAGGCTGGCCAAACAATCTGTCTGGATAATAGTAAATAGTATTAAACATTTCATCCAGCCATTCGCCGCTATAACCAATCAAACTATAGTCCACAAAATTTCCGATCGACTTTTGTTCTGCGTAATACTGCTTCTGATCAGTATTGCGCTTATATGCCCAAAGATTGGTTTTGCACTCCTGCTGACTAAAAACATCAGTGCAGCTTTGATTGAATCCGTGATACAAAACCAAATTAACCCCCACCCTTTCAATAAACAAACCTACACTTAAACAGAGAAGAAGTATAGCCGCAACCAATCCAAGTCCAGGCTTAGCCAGCGCCGTCTTGCATTCTGTTATAAAAGCCACCCAGGAGAACTGCTGTGTACGACACACAGCCACAGCCGTCGTCAGCCACATAATCACAGCAATAGGCATGTATGTATTCTTGGTAATACTGACCAGCAAGACCACGCTTAGCGACAGTAGTAAACGTATAAAGACATGCTTACGCCATATCTTCAAGCACAAGTAACACAGCAGCAACATTAGCGTTAATGATGGGATATCGTAATTAACCAACGCGCTCATATACACAAAAATAGGCGTTACACTTAATACGAATGTCGCGACAGTCGATAAAGCTGCCGACAGTTTTAGCTGTCGGGCAATCAGGTAGTACAGATACAAGCCAGCCGCACCTATGGCTATAGTAAATAATCGCATTACCACTAACTGCCAATGAGAACCCAGACCAAACCACTCTAGTAATCGCAATGGTATGCTGACAATATAGAGATACAAATAGCTGCTGGTATGTTCGACTGCACCAATCCAAATGGAAGATAGATCTTGTTGCAGGTTAAATGGCCCCTGCCATATCGGCTGCTGAGCAAATAACTGCGCCAGGCCAAATAAGCGCTGTTCATCCTCAGATCTCCACCCATCCTGAACCACGGCGATAAAACCCGACTGGATAACAAAAATTGCTAAAACCACCGCCAGACCATACCATCGCGATACAACGTGAGTCAAAAAAACCTGACCAGATTCAATCAAAAAAGTGAGTCGCCGTATAGTCATAAAATACCATATAACTGCTCAATCGACTGTATCATCCTGGATACGGAATAAGTCGTATCAATCTCCTGCTTAGCCCGCCGCCCCAGAGCAGTAATCACCTGCGTGTTACTTAAAAGCTGTAAAATTTTATCTGCCAATTCATCGCTATCCCCTTTTGTGTAGAGTAATCCTGTTTCATTCTCCTTCACCACGTCCACTATGCCTTCCACCCGAGTGCCAATAACAGGGCAGCCGCAGGCCATTGCTTCTAGCACAACATACGGCATACCTTCTGTTTCCGAACATTGCACGGCAATGGTGGTTTGCAAAAACTGCTGACTGACATCTGACCGTTGACCTAACAAATGAACCACTTTGGCTAGCTGTAGCGAATCAACTAGAGACTGCAATTCATGGCGACGGCTCCCATCGCCTACTAATCGAAATTCAGCTTTGGGAAACTTCTTCAAAACTTTGCCGGCTGCCAGAATAAGATCCTGCTGTCGTTTTTGTGGCTCCATGCGGCTGACCATGGTAATAACCGGCCGGGTGGTGGCAGCTCTTTTATCGTACACCGCCTCAACCCCGTTTGGGATTATCACGCTCTTGTTCACCGGACAAAAAGCATCCGCAACGGCTCGCTCGCTTTCACTTCTCGATACAAAAACCACCTTATCTACCAAAAACATTGTAAAACGCTCTAAGCAAAGCAATAAATATGCAATCAGCCTGGCATGAGGCTGCATATAGAGAGGGCTGTGTGGCGTATAAACTACTCTAGAACCAGTCAATGCAGCAGCAAATCTGCCAATTAGGCCAGCATGAGTGCTATGCAAGTGGATAATATCAAAATGACACTGTCGACATAACCTGGTCAATTCAAACCAGGGCCTAACCGCAGTCAGAGGATTCATGGAACGGGTAAAGGAAATCTGAAAGTATGGAATCTGTTGAGCCAAACAAATAGCTGCATAATCAGAGCTGGGAGTGGCAGCAAGTGTAATGGCATATTTCTGCTTATCCAGATTTTTCAGGAGCTGGTGAATGTGAGTAGCAACTCCACCATCAATCGGATAGGCTACCAACAACACTGACTGCTTAGCTCGGCTCATCAGCAGCCTCACGTTCAAGCAAAATCAAAGCCGCCGACAATAATCCGGCCATAATCCATAGAAAGCGCCAATGGAGCGTATCGATAAAAAGACCCATTGGTATAAAAGCGATAAACGATACCCAGGTAATAATCACAAAGTGCTGCAGACGACCCTGTTTTAACCGTAAAACCGTCCAGAATCCCTTAACTGCCAACCATACCCAAAACAGCAGCAGCAGCAAAACTCCCGGTACACCATTTTCCAACAGAACTCTCAGATACGTATTATGCGCAGATGGAGTCAATATAATCTCTTGACCATCTTGAGTGACAATCTTTTGGCCAGAAATCTCATCATACTCATTCCTGCTTTCAGGAGTAGAATCTACTTGGGGCAGCTTTTCTCCAGAACGAGAGCTTTGGCTCTGCTGATACTCAGTTGACCTCTGTTCATAACTACCTGACCCCGTTCCTAATGGCTGTTTAGCAAATTCTTTCACACTAGTCTGCCAAGACACGGCCCTACCTTCAGTATCATAGTTTTTTATTAACGTACCAAATCGCTCTGTCGATAGCGACGCAAATGGCTGGTACAAATGCATGCCGCACCATAGTAATACCAAGCTAATAGCTAGCACTACTATACCAATAGCGGATCTGGCAATGGTTATTTTTAGGCGGTACTGCTGCCACATAAATAACAAACTAATCAGCAGCAATCCGGCAAAGAATCCTAAATAAGCACCACGCGAGAACGTACAAAAAAGTCCAGCACTCAGTAACAGTATTCCAGCCAAGTACCGCTTATCTTTAAGACTATAGAACTGCCAAGTCAAATAAAATATCGCCGGCAACAGCGATGGCCCGGCCACATTAGCATCTTTAAACCCTGCGTTAGGGCGGCCAAAATACAAGCTATCCCAGTGTCCGCCCAAACTGTAAACCCACACCAATTGGGCAATCAGCACCACAGCCGTCAGGGTCGCGCCAATAATATATGCCCACCACAAGGCGGATAATGCCTTTGTGCCGTTTCTAGCTACAGCATACACAACGGCAAAGTAGGACAGACCCAGGTAAATAGTAATAATGGCAAACCGGATATCCAATTGGCCACGATACACTACCATCAAGCTGCCAACAACCAGCAGATAACCGACCAATGCGAGATCGTGGCGTCTAAAAATATCCACCGACCGGCTAACCAAACAACCAATAAAGGCCATAGCTATGGCTATGGCTACCATATAATCTGCTGGTGCTGGCTCAAGTCTAAAGTAGACAAAAACCAATGACAAACTGACCAGCAAGGCCAGCCATGTATTAAAGCCGATAGGAGTGAACAACCGCGACACAAATGACATTTTTACACCAGACTCCATCATAACACATCTCCGTAAGCCACTATCGCGCCGTATGGGAAAAATACACAGCAACCTTCTGCCCCGCCGCCACATACAATATATAAGGCAAGCGGCACAAAAAAGACAGCTGCAGATAGCTCCAGCGGTAATGCCACCATAATGGCCAGCGCAACATAAGCTTTTGCAGCACCGAAGCCTTATTCCTGTTCACATCATCCAACCGGCGGTAATAATATGTCAGACCGGCTAAATAATATCCTTTACAGCCGACAGCTGACAGCTTGATCCACAAGTCCCAATCTTCATAACTCTTCACTTTGTCTACATACGACGAAAAACCACCGGATTGCACAAATATTTCTCGTCGCATTAGAGAAGAAAGTCCAATATAATTTTTTAGCAACAATAATTGAGGAGACCAGGGACACGCCGGCAATATATAATCTTTGCGGCCAAAAACCTGCCTATCCCCATAGACGAACGACACTTCCGGATTGCCGTCAAGCACAGCCACGCTCTCAGCAATATATGTGGGGGTAAGATAATCATCAGCATCCAAAAACAGCAGATAATCACCGGTAGCCTTTAACGCACCATTATTCCGCGCCTTAACCACACCCATGTTAGGCTGTTTTATATAGATGATTTTCGGTATATACTCCGCAATCACCGCATCAGTATCATCACTCGATCCGTCATTAACCACAATTATTTCGATATCCTTGTATGTCTGAGCAATCACGCTAGTAAGGCACTCCACCAGGTACCTGCCATAGTTATAGGTTGTAATTACGACTGATACACTACTCATGACAATGCAGCATACATAGCTTTAATCCTTTTAGCCATACCGTCGCCAGCAAACAGTTCATCAAACCGCTTTTTAGCCTGATATCCCATATGTTTTAACAGTTCAGGTTTAGTTGCCAAACGCCGAAGGGCCTCCGCCAGTTGCTGGCTATCAGCCGCTTCCACTAAGATACCCGTCCGATTATCTTCAACTTGCTCTGGTATGCCTCCTACTCTCGTGGCAACCACCGCTCTACCAGCCGACATTGCCTCAAGTATGGTTAAAGGGAAATTTTCATGCAATGAAGGCAAAACCAGCACCGAAGATGCAAGCACATAAGAATCTATATCCGTTTGAAATCCGGTAAATTCCACCCTCTGATCTAGATGCCAACGGTCACATAATTCTTGTAAGTCTTGCCTAAATGGGCCATCACCGACCATAGTACAATGCCAGATCAGCTCTGAAGGCAAATCTGCCAATGCTCTCAACAGGTGCTGATAGCCTTTATCTTTATCCAGCCTACCCAAACACAATATTTCAAACACATTCGGCAGGCGTGTAGGCCGATCCGTTTTTATGCCCTCAACACCATTATAAATAACCTGAATCTTATTTTTATCTATCAAATTGGCTATACGCAGTTCATTGGCTACAAAGTCTGACGGAGAAATAAACATAGTAAACCGGCGCCAAACCAATCGCTTTAGCCAGACTTTAACCTTGCCTCCATTCAAAGGCACATAGGCGTGTAAAGTCGCAATGACCGGCACCGCGGGCAAAAACAGACTAGCCAAAAGCACTCTCCGACAGCTATCCAAATGGGTCAAATTTAAATGAAACAGCCATGATCGATGCCTAAACAGGTAATAAAGCAGCTCAACCCATCCAGCCACCGATTTATCCGCATGATCAACTACTATCCCCAATCTATCCAAGCGGCGCTCAAGCTCAGCACAGCCAGGTCCAACTAGTAATACCTTAATCAAAATGTCTTCAAGGTGGCTGGCAATAAATTCCACATACTTTTCCGCGCCTCCAAACTCAGCGGCATCACTCACTATTAATACAGGTCTTACTTCGGCCGCTCTAGCCATGCAGCCACCTCTTGATAATAGCCGGTAACGGCAACATGCTCAAAGCCGCTTCAAGCATTTCCTTTTCAATTGTTCGCAAACTCAATACAAAAAAGCCATACAGTCCCACGCCAACCACCCCTATAGCTAGCAAAGTAACGCCAGATTGCCAAACAGTCTGCGCCTGTAACGAAGCTAAGCCGCTTAATTGTAGCCCTACTAGCATAAGAGTCATTGAAAGTAATGCCTTTGCTATGACAGTCAAATCCAGGCGCACCACTGAGGTTTTAATAACAACTGTAGCAATTAAAATAAACCCTAGTAATTCTGATATGGCTATAGCTATGGCCGCACCCGTATAGGAATAACGGGGAATTAAATACAAATTCAGACCTATATTAACCAAAACGCTCACCGCCAGAGTCCAGACTGCCATTCTCTGCTTATAATGAGCCACTAAATACGGCACAAAAATACTGCTCAAGTAACTGCCGACCATGGCAAAACAAAGTATTCTTAAAACATCAGAAGCCTGAGCGTAATCCTGACCACCAAACAGAGCAATCACCTGATCAGAGGCATAAAATGTCCCAGCCGCCAACAGCAGCACAAACAAAAAAACAAAATTAAAAGACTGCACCAAAATCGCAGAGGTCTTTTCCGATCCTTGCGCCACATGCCGACTCATAAGGGGATAAATCGAAGCAATAAACAGCGGTGGCAACGTTACGGCCACATCCAGCAGCCGATAAGCCAAACCAAATATACCAACATCATATTCTGGTTGAAAGAATGACAGAACTAATACGCCAGAACGGTAATGAGCTAAAGCCAGTAGCCCTAGCAGCCACAGCGGCCAGGATTGCCGTAGCAGCGATCTAATCAAAGACTTGTCCAACCGAAAATCTAACCGGGCTGACAGCAATGCAAGCGACCAGAAAGCATAACAAATGGCTACCAACAAAGGAGAAACTATCAGGGTAACAATCACAAATAATGGTAACGCCTGACCATTTGTCAATAAAGCTCTGGACCCTAACCAATAGACAATCACGACCAGGACCGTCACAGCAACCTTAGCAATAACCTCACCAAAGGTTAATAAATATGCTTTAAATGCGTATTGGATATGAGCATGGAATCCCGCAAACAGAGCTGTTACTAACACTCCAACCATGGCCAGACTGACATTCAGTTTGATGATCTCTGAGTATCCAGTTAAAAGCACAATCACAATCGTGAGTGCTGACACTACCAGAGCAAAGAGAAATTTTAAGATCAGCGCATGACTGATTAGCCTGGATATCGCCGAAGCCTGTTCCGTCATTTCTCTCACTACAACCTGTTCGATTCTTAAATCAGATATGCCTATTGCCAAGGCAAAAATAGACGATATAAGCGTAAATTGGCCATATTGATCGACAGGCAAAAACCTGGCAATTAACGAAAATGACAGCATCGACAACATCATCGTTATACCCTTGGCAATAAACTGGTAAAGTGTATTTCGAGCGACTACAGCCGCAATACTGTCAGACATAAAAATACTCCTACATCAGTATACCTTTGTTAGTTAAATAAGAGAATCGGCGATAATAAGAATCGCTAGGGTGGCAATAGTGCGCCCTAGCGATATCAGCAAAGCTAATAGTTCTGAGCTGCAAGATAATGTGGAAAGTCTGCAGCTATGCGACGCGACCTGGACTTCAATGCTTCCACAGACACCTGCAGCAAGATATCGGGGTGAGCCCGAATCATCGCCTCAAGCCCCACCTCAACCAAACCATCAATGTCTGACAGCAGTCGAGGTCGAGCGCGGCATGCTGCTTCCATATGCTCATACCACAACTGGGTCAGGTTTCCATTTGTCTCCGGGGAGACACGCGTCGATTGAACCGCCACCGTTTCCATGTTACTCTCCTTATCATCTAAAAGCCTGCGTGTTAAATGAATTATAACTGCTATGGGCCTAAATGTCAAAAAAGAGTCGAAGGTACGATTACTAAACCTGTCCAAATTCTCGCCATTCCGTTGGCAAATAAATCCCTATCTAAATAGGGATTTATTTGCGCTATTTATTTACTTGCCATTAAATACAAGTGTCGCTTGCTGCCGGGGATGAGTTTGCACTCCTTAATGGTAAAGTACTTACTAAAGGCTATTTCAAACCCTTCTTTGGTATAGTCGACAAATATATCTTCTCGGCTAGACAGCAATAATTGGACCTGAGAGTCTTCTTTAGGCACAAACTCAATCACCAGACTCTTTTTACTCACTCCATGCATAAACCTAGCCACCATCTCCAACGGCACATTGTTAGCGATAGCCATATGGTGAATCAAAGCCAAAGCCAGGCTCACATCGGCCGGACCGCGCTCCAACAACGACATTCGCTCCTGACTATTCCAGCCCAAAGCCGGACTGGGGTTAGTAAAATCTTGCAACAACGGCCACAAATGAGTCTCTGTATTTTTCTTCGCCGACAGATAATTCATCTCTACGGCCACCGGGTCAATATCCCAGCACACGGTTGGAATAGCTTTCATGGAAAAAATCCGGCTAAATTCGCCATTATTCCCGCCCAAATCCCACACCATCCCCGGTTTTAACTTCATCACAAACTCTTCCACCAGCTTGTGCTTAGACTTCATGGCTTTATCCTGGTAATTATTGTTGGCCGCATAATAATCAGCCCATTCAGTCTGAGGAATCTTCCACTTTAAGCCGCTCACTCCACCCCTCAAACTATCTAATAACCCTTCCAAGGACCGACGCGGCATAGTCATGGCCTTCTGCTCCCGCTTTTCGCCCGGTTTAGGCTTAGCATTCTTTTGCTGACTGGAAGCATGAAGATAGATATGCGCCAGCAACGACGGCTTTAACCGGGCTGTACCCGGCAACAACCTAGCCGCCAAATCTAACGGAATACCATCAATAAAATCACGAAGTAGCCGATTTGTTCGCACATCCACTAAGCTCATTAAAGCCAATGGCGCCAAAAAATGCTGGCAGAACTGCCGGTAGGCTACCCATGGCCGTTCAACATATACTTCAAACGACAAGGTATCGATAAATACCGGCCGGCCATCAACAAATTGAATATTATAAGCGCTGGCATCTTTAAGACTCATGCCAAACGCCATCGCCATCTGCTGAATTTTCAAGGTCACCAGGGCCGCATCCTGCAGCATACTAAAGGACCACTCGTACGGGTAAGAAATAACAGCCAACTGCTCGGGTCGGAGAAATTTATACGCCTGCCTATCCGCCACATCATTCATCTTAACCTCTTTGTGAGCAACCAGCAGCCCGGCATCCACTAAGGCATCATACAAACCGGAAGACATTAACATGTCGTATTCCACCTTGTATGACACATTTACCTGCCGATACACCGTACCATTATGTCGAAAAATATGTCCACTTGGATCACGAAAGGAGGCAGTGTCAGGCGCGAATGAATTGTCTAGTCCACTCATGATTTTTTATCCGCTTTGTGCAAAATTCTAGTATCAATAAACACTTTAATCTGAGACCAGAATTGTTTTACCGCAAACGCACCCGCAAACAAACCAGCAATAGCCATCTGGAAGATATAACTACCAGTCCCCGGATCAAGATAAGCAAAACTCGGTTTAAGGGCCAAACTAAACAAGGCCAATAAGACCAAGCCAACATCAGCCAATCGACTAACTTTTTGTATTTTTTTAAATAGAAGTGGAGTAAAAATCTGCATACACATTACTATAATCAAAACGGTTGTCCTTGGCAACCAACAATAAGATTGTATAGACACTTTATCGGCTATTGGCTTATTCGTTATTCGAATCAGTTTACGGTTTACAGTTTGCGATTAACGATTAACGATTAACGATTAACGATTAACGATTAACGATTAACGATTA
>CAZHWT010000004.1:0-60716 GCA_964536215.1 uncultured Candidatus Saccharibacteria bacterium | reverse complement strand
GGTTGGTGGGGTATTGGAAGATGGATGAGAGTAGTTGGAATGGGACGAGTGGGGAAGTTAAGGATGCTAGTGGGAATGGGAATAATGGGCAGACAATTAATGGAACGGCAGTGGGGATTGGTAAGTTTGGCAATGGAGGGAGGTTTGATGGGGTGGATGATTATATTTCACTTGGGACGCCTACAACATCTCAAAGTAGAACATATGCCATTTGGGCCAATAGTAGTATTTATCCGGAGTTAAATCGTCGAGGGATGCTGGGCGAGAACGGCAATACCCGAATTGACTATGGCAACGGGAATAGTTCAAGTTTCCATGCTTTAGTTTCGTTGTCCTCCGGCACTCCAAGTTATCTAGAGCTTACGACAACAGTAACTGAACTCAATTCCTGGAATTATTTAGTGTTAATCGTTGATAATGAGAAGTCTGCAGCGTCCTTCTATCTAAATGGAGAGTTGTCTTCTACTGCAACCTGGGACCCAGCTGTACGTCATGCAAATAACGGAGGGGGTGCTTATATCGGTAGAGTTAATGGCAGCGCTCAGTTTGATGGCGGTATGGATGAAGCTCGGATCTACAATCGAGCCCTCACATCGTCAGAGGTTCAGCAACTCTATACCTACGCTCCCAAGCCGGTGGCGTATTATGATTTTGAAGAAGGGTCGGGAAATTCCGTTTATGACAAGTCGGGGAATGGACATACTGGGACGTGGAGTGGAACCAGTGATCGGTATGTGGCGGGGCAGGTTGGTAAGGCTGGAAGTTTTAACGGTGTAGATGGGGTTATAGATGTTGCTGATATGTCTTTTGCTGCAAAGGATATATCAATAGGTTGGTGGCAAAGGACGCCTATGCAACCAGGTAGCTTCTATCGCATTTTTCAAAGCAACGGCAACGCAGCAATTTATTTTAATGGCGATGCTCACAATGGTCTGTATGGGTATCTAGGAGAATCGACTCCTAAAGTGTTTCTTCCAGGCAAACATTTGGACGATGATCAGTGGCATTATATTGCTCTTGTTGCTACTGCAAGCGACGGTAGAATTAAGGCCTATCTAGATGGCACATTAACGAGTGACTTGGACGCTGCCTTTGCGGGCATATCGGTAGATAGTCTTATGCTGGCTGGTGATGATACAACTAGTCTCTATCGATTAAAAGGCTTGCTTGATGAGTTTAAGATTTATAACTATGCCCGTACTCCCGGACAGGTTGTGCAGGATATGCAGGCGGGACAATCGGCAGTAGATTCTCCGGTGGGGTATTGGAAGTTTGATGAAGGCAAAGGGGTAGTGGCACGCAACTCTGGGGTGGCAGGAAGTGGGTTGGATGGGACTGTTAAAAATGTGGCTAGTCCAGCTGTGGCTGATTCTGGGTGGAGTGTAGATGGTAAGACGCGAGGGGGTATTAGGTTTGACGGGGTGGATGATTTTGTGGAGAGTGAGAATTCTGCTATGGCGGATATTCGAGGGCCGGTTACGTTGAGTGCTTGGATTAAGCCCGCTACTTTATTGGGGTATCACACCATTGCTGGCAAGTCGGGAGGGTCAGTTAGCAGTGCTCAATATGAGCTGCAACAACAAGGAAGCTCTATAGCTTTTGTGGTTACTAATGGGTCTGCTAATTTTATTGCTACCTATCCACAACCTCTAGAAGTAAATAAGTGGCAGCATGTTTTAGGCGTATTTGATGGATCTGGCGTTTTGGTGTATGTGGATGGGAAGTTGGGGGCAAGAGTTCCTTTTACTGGCACTAAGAGCGCTACGAGTACCACCTTTAGAATTGGCTCACGAACAACCGGAACACCACTTTACTTTCAAGGTTCTATTGATGAAGTAAAGCTGTACAATGCTGCACTTACTCCTCAAGCTATTCTCGTCGACTACAATCAATCTGCGGGAAGTATTATTGGCAGCACCTCTACTGAATCAACTACCACCGGAACTGGCCAAACTGCTACTAAACCGTCTAATTCCGCTGGGAGCAAGTATTGTGTGCCAGGGGATACCTCTGATTGTGCTGCGCCGGTGGTGGCATATGACTTTGAGGAGGGGAGTGGGGCTACGGTTGCGGATGTGTCGGGTAACAATCACGAGGGGAGCTGGCATGGTAGTGGAGCGCAGTATGGGCCGGGCAGGACTGGTAAAGCCGGCTACTTTGATGGTGATGATTATACGACTACTAGTAGTGAGGCGGATCTTAACCCCACCAGTATCACTGTGGAGGCATGGGTACAGCTGGAGGTGATTGATAGCCATTTTTACACGTTTGTGGGTAAGTGGCGACCGGGGGTGAGTCAACAGTATCTTCTTCAAATAGATACCGACAACCATTTTGCGTTTTGGACCGGGGATGGTGGTGGCGGTGGTAGTCGGATTGCTTCTAGCACTGTGCCAGTAACGGGACGGTGGTACCATGTTGTTGGTACTCAGACAGGGTCAACTAAGCAGCTGTATATTAACGGTATTCTGGAGTCTCGTAGTACTGGTGGCACACCACTTGGGTCATCGACTATCCCCTTTACGGTTGGGAGTAAACAGGATGGTACTGGTAGCTACTTTGAACATCTGCATGGGCAGTTGGATGAAATACGTGTTTACGACTATGCCCGCACGCCGGCTCAAGTTGCCTGGGATTATAACTATGGTAAACCAATTGCGCATTATAAGTTTGACGAATGTAGTGGGACAGCGATTCATGATTCGTCGGGAAATGGATTGGATGGAGTGTTGAGCTTAGGGAGTGGTGGGACAACGGCTGTTGGAAACTGTGAGAATGCGGCCAGTGCTTGGGGGATGGCTAAGAGTGGGAAGTATAACTCGGCCATGAGTTTTGATGGGGTGGATGATTATGTGGATGTAACCAATACGGTGCTGCCAACTTCTAATATGACTATTTCTATGTGGATTAAGCCAAGTAGTGTAGACGCTCACTACAGAGCACTGTATGCCTGGGGGCCTACTAGTGGTTGTACGCCGGCTAGCCAATATCTGGTTCTCTACAATTCTCAGCTATGGTTGCGGACTGGTTGCGGTTCTCAAGTTATGAGCAAGCAAGTTATTCAAACTGACCAGTGGCAACATGTTCTGATCACCATAGACCCTGAAGGTGTTACGTCTATATATCGGAATGGAGTGCTTATAAATTTTAGCGCTCCATCTAGCAGCAGAATGGGGCAAACGGTAGGCCCTGGAGTTAATACAATTGGAATGTATTATGCCGGAGGAGTGGCAACCGGTTTCTATGAAGGCTTGCTTGATGATGTGCAGATATTTAACTACATGCTGACAGATGCCCAGATTAAGACGTTGTATAACGGTGGGGCGGTGAGGTGGGGGGAATAAATATCCAATTAATTGGATATTTATTGTAGATTCCGCCAGAGGCGGACAGGCTGTTAATCGATAATCGCAAATCGTTTATTCTTTGTCATTCTCGACTTGACCCCGATTGAATCGGGGTTTACGATTTACGATTAACGATTTGCAGTGAGCGATTAACCGTATTTGGCAGTTGGACTCTTGCACCTTGGCATTTGCGTACCCTACTTGCCTACTCGTCTATTGGTTGTTTCTGCCAGAGGAGATAGGCGGTTTTGCGCCTGAGGTGGCTTTTTGGTACAATCCTGAGGTTTATATGTATAGTTGAACAATATAAAATAGATATAGAGGAAAGATAGTTATGAAACGATTGATGCGTTCTAAAAGTGATCGAATGGTGGCTGGGGTGGCAGCAGGTATGGCGGCTTATTTTGGGGTGGACGTGGCATTGGCGCGGATTGCCTGGGCGCTATTTATTCTGGTAACCGGGTTTTTCCCGGGGTTTGTTATGTATATGATCTGCTGGGCAGTTATGCCAGAAGAAGTGTAGCGATGGGTTAGGCTGGATACGAATAAATAGCTATTTAAATGGATATTTATTGGTATAAGCAGTTTTTCTTGAGCTTAGCAGTGATTTTTGGTACAATCCCAGAGCTTGGCCAGGCCAGGTAGGTATTAAGAATCCTGAATAAAGAATATTCATTATTCAAAATTCCTAATTCAATATTCTACAGCGAAGCTGTATGTTGGCGGATGGTGAAATGGCATCACGCCTCCCTCTGGAGGAGGTATTCTTGGTTCAAATCCAGGTCCGCCAGCCAAATAAAAATTCCTCAGTTTGTCTGAGGGTATTTTATTTGGCTGTGTAGTCCGCAGACTTGAAGGCGCAAAGCGTTGTTCGCTGAATAATGAAGTGATATCGGTTTTTTAAAATACCTATATCATGAATTATGAACCTGAGCAAAGCGAAGTACCAGGTCCGCCAGCCAGCGTTAGATATTGTTCGAGATAGGTCTGGTTGCATCGGTCTATCTCAGAAGATAAATTCAAATCCATGCTCTCTGGAGTATTTTCTATAAATATTGTTATTTGGTTGTCTCACCATGGAGGTGAAGTCTCTTGTCACTGTTCGTTATCTAGAAAAGAGCTAAATGGCAACGATCATCATAGACACGCTAGGGGCCTGATCAGCTAATCGGCGGAGAAGTACCAGGCCTACGATATGCTTGCCTATTGCCCATCTCTGTTATTTAGGCATACTATACCTTTGGACACCAGCCAAGCTGGGCGTTGTTAGGGTAAGTTCAATGCTCCATTAGATTTGCTAATATTGGTATTTATGTTGTATTCATCAGCTAATGCTATTGAGGAGCTGTGCTAGGTAGTACTGCATTTATGAATAATCCTTTCAAGCTTTGGAGCGAAACTTCTCCACAAGTTAAACACATGCTTAAGCCGTCGTTGGATTTACGATCTTGGGGTGAACTTTCGGAAGACGATAAAAAGAAAGTACTTAAATTTTTACTAGCCAGAGACTGGTTTGATGAGGCGGATGACATAGTCCGCTGTATTTTATTTCTTAACGAAGAATACAAGTATAATACTTTTGGCCATAAACTTTTTGAACATGGAGGGATTCATTTCGAATATGGTTACTTTAAAAGTTGCTGCAGAGAACATGCTCAAGAAGATTTCTTTAATATTTTGAGGTTCCAAGAATCCGATGTTGCGATTCAATTGCTAAGTATTTATGCTTCTAAATTAATAAATGATAGTAAGTTGGGCGAAAATGCTAGTGACGAAGACCTAGAAGCAGCATTTGCTCAATTTGATAGATTCGCTAACGCAATCAATGATGTCTTCGAGCATTTTGCTGTAAATCTTTGCCTAACTAGACAAGGTTTTGTACCACGCCAAGATAAGCTCATTGAAGCTTATGTGATAGAACCCACGTTCGCTAAGCTTGCCGGTGATCAATGGAGCCCTGTTCAAAAAGAGCTATCAAATGCGCTGTCTGAATATCAGCGCACCAATCAAAAGTCTTACAGCACATCTATTACCCACCTAGTCTCTGCATTGCAGGCATTTTTACAGATAAAGGTTAAAGGCAAGATAGGCAAGGGAGATATTAGTGATTTGGTCGATGAGGGGATTAGAAAGGGCATTCTGCCTGATGATTTACTTTCAAAAAAAGTGATAAAAGGGCTTGAATCTACGGTGATGGAATACCGAAAGTTATTTGGTGATGCTCACCCGAAAAAAGACTATGCCGAAGAAAAGGATGCTCGTTTTATACTAAACATAGTAATCGTTTTTATTCAACATTGTATTGATTAAGCACAACAGGCTTTTAGATTCTTCCTACTGAGCCAAATATAGTTCCTGACGGACCGCTCAAACCGCTTAAGGTTGAATAAAATATGATTGCTTGTTATTTATAATCAGGGGATATAGAATTAATATCTGAGGTCGATAGTAAACAATTAAGCGTAAAGCATATGAAACATTGCCTAAAAAAAGTCCAGATTCTACTTTGTATTGTATCACTCGTTTTAATAAGTTTTGCGGGTCTAACTCCTCAGGTCCATGCTTTTGGTGGGGGTGACGGATCCCCTGGAGATCCTTATCAAATTGCTAGCTGGTCCGATTTAAACGATGTTCGCAACAATTTGAGCGCTAGTTATATATTGATGGCAGACTTGGATGAAAATAGCGCTGGCTATTCGACCTATGCCGGCTCTAGTGCTAACACGGGTAGCGGGTGGCAACCAATTAGTGATAATTCCAGCCAGTTTGCGGGATCTTTAGACGGTGCTGATCACACTTTGACGGGCATGGTTATCTCTCGGTCGGCAACCAATTATGTTGGTCTGTTTGGGTATCTTTCCTCATCCGCCACTGTCTCCAACCTAACAATCAAGAATCCCGTTTTTGATGGGGCGTCCAATGTTGGTGGTGTAACGGGGTTTAATGGGGGGTCAATTACGCGTGTTCATATTGTGAACCCCAGCCTGACGTCGGCGGCTAATTCGGTCGGTGGTATTTCGGGCCTTGGTAATGGGAATATTACCCTTAGCTCGGTTAAAGATGGCACTGTGTCGACACCGACTACGTGGGCCGGTGGTATAAGTGGTTGGCAATCGGGCGGAACTATTTCTCGATCATGGTCAAGCGCCAATGTATCTGGAAAAAATGATGTTGGTGGTCTGGTTGGTCATGCCGGGGCGGCAACTATTTCTAATAGCTACGCTACCGGTAATGTGACTACTCCCGCTAATTCAGAAAACTCATTTGGCGGAATAGCAGGAGTAGCGGGGACTATTACCAATTCCTATGCTACGGGCAATGTAACTATAACTGGCCCCGGATACAATTCGGGCGGGCTTTTTGGTGAGGGGGGCAATGTTATACAAAATGATTTTGCCGTTGGTACTGTTAGCGCTGGTATAGCACCCTTTGGGGGATTTGCCGGCTATAACCAAACAAGCCTGGCAAATTCCTATAGTGTGACTGGCACACCAGTAGGAAGTGGTGCTACTAGTGGCGTTAGTGATGTAGCCGATGGTAGCGTATTTCAAGGCCTGACTCATACTCATGCCGTATACAATAATGCTGGTAACGAATGGGATTTTAGTACCATATGGGAGGCTCACGATGGTGCTTACCCAACTCTGCTTGATAATGCTGATGTACCGCCATATCCAACCATTTTGATTTCAAGCCCGGTTGATTCAGCCAAAATAAACAGTTGGAGTCCGGCAGTTGATTGGGGTGACAGTGATACCTGTCAATTTAGTTGGAATAACACTGATTGGTCGACGGTGGATTGTGGCGGTCTTGGTGCAGATATTCCGGCCCCGAGTGAAGGCAACGCGATTACATTGTATGTGCGTGGTGAGCTGGCAGGTGGCGCTGGTTTCGCGACTGTCACTCATACTTTTGACTATGATTTAACGGCTCCAGCGGTAGATGCTGGGAGCAATCAACAGACCAATGCTAGTTTTAGTCAAAGCGAAGCTGCTGCCAGTGATGCGGGGAGTGGTATTGCTAGCTATGCATGGACAAAGCAAACTGGCTCCGGCACAGTCAGCTTTACCGATGCCAGTGTGCTGAAGCCGACCATCTCCGCCATAAGCCAAGATGGCAGCTATGTCCTTCGTTTGACAGTGGTCGATGAGGCTGGCAACAGTGCTTATGACGACTTTACCCTGATTTGGGATACGACCAACCCGTCGATTACTTTGGATAGTTTTCCCGATCTAATAACTAATCAGACTAGTGCTGGCTTTGTCTTCCAGGCAACCGATGCTCTGTCTCTCCCTATTAGTTTTAGCTGCAAGCTGGACAGCGGAAGTTTTAATAGCTGTGCTAGTCAGAAGAATTTCACTGGTTTAGTTGAAGGCTCTCATACTGTAACAGTGCGAGCTAGGGACGCGGCCGGCAATAACGTGGAGACCAGCCCTTATACCTGGACGATTGATACAACCCCGCCAGTAATTACCCGTACCGGCTCAGAGTCAATTTCGCTTATTCAAGGTCAATCATATAGTGATGCTGGGGCTACGGCCGCTGATGCGCTAAGCGGAGACCTGACCGGATCTATTGCCATTGTTAACCCTGTCAACACTGCTATCCCCGACACATACATCGTTAAATATAATGTGGTTGATCAAGCGGGCAACGCTGCGGTTGAGGTGGTCCGTACGGTTCACATTTTGAGTAATGTCGACTTAGACGGAGATAGTACTGCTGATGCTAGTCAAGATAATGTTACCAGTATCAATTACCCTACCACCGGATATGAAGTGGTGGCTAAGGTGGATGCAAGTTGTTCTCTTAGCAATGTTAGTGTTAAAAACCAAGCTACTCTCGCTCGCGATGATGAGTTTAGCTATCCCCTAGGCTTACTAGATTTTAATGCTAACTGTGGTACGCCAGGTTATACCACGACGGTGACGCAGTATTACTACAATGCTCCGGCCGGTAATTATGTACTGCGCAAATTTAACCATGGCAGTTTTCAGACCGTTCCTGACGCTTTGTTTGAGAGGCGAGTTATTGGGGGAAGTTCTGTCCTAGTAATCAGTTACCAGGTTACTGATGGTGGGCAGTTAGATGTAGATGGAATTGCAAATGGCATTATTGTTGATCCAGCCGGTCCAGCGGTTTTGTCAGAGGCCGCAGCACCAGCGCAGTCAACAGGTTTGCCACTACCTGCTACGGGTTCACCAGTGACTTTAGGGGCATTGTTGGGTGGGATACTGCTACTACTTGGCTTTAGTTTGAACTTGTATAAGCGAAGTAGTTAACTCTGAGCTTTAGAGAATAGGCGCGCTGACATACGGTAGATATTCAGCAACATTTTATTTTTGCCATACTAACTATATGCAAAAAACAGTGACTTTCTTAATGTTTGTTGGTGAGCAGTGCGGTAAGGCTGAAGAGGCTATTAATTTTTATGTTTCCTTATTTCCTGATTCAGAAATTAAGAAAATTGAACGATGGGGCGCTGAAGAGCCAGGTGGTCAAGCAGGACTGGTAAAGCTGGCTCATTTTACAATGGCTGGGCAAGAGTATATGGTGAGTGAGAACACTATGGATCATCAGTTTGGTTTTACGCCAGCAATTTCTATATATGTAAACTGTGAAACAGAAGGTGAAATTGATAGCTTGTATGCAAAGCTTACGCAAGGCGGGCAAGAGCTGATGCCTTTAGGGGATTATGGTATTGGTAAGAAATTTGGCTGGACTTCGGATAAGTACGGGGTGTCGTGGCAGTTGTGTCTAGTTTCCTAAATTTTGATTTAATTTGATTCAATTTAGATGTATTGGATGAGCCTTTCACTCCGATAGAAGAGCGTGTTGACGCGTTCTTTTTTAAACAGGCAAGCTACGTCCTCTGAGTTGCTGACCTGGAAGGTCGGACGAGAGAGTAGAGGATAGAAGGTGGTGGGCGTCGAGTTGGTTGACGACCACCACTGTGTGGTGCAGTTGGTGGTTAGGTTACCAGCTGCGGAAATTGTTCTCTCCATTGGATGATGTCTGGAAATCGAGATCGAGGGAATCTGGCTTCTTCTTGGTGTCCAGTAAGCCTCAAAAATTCAGCCCGGTCATCTTCATCTCGACTGAGCGCATCGGCCAGTCGCACAACTGTTCGCCAGGCAATGGAGCTTCCGTAGCCGCTGAAATTGCGTATGCGGCCACACTCTATATCGCTGATATAGCTTGGGCTGCACCAGATAATCTCGGCTAGACTTTTTTGAGATATGTCTATCTCTTGGCGACGTTCTTTGACCCAGCTGCTAATCATGGATAGATTCACCGTCATCTCTCCTGTTAAATGCGGATACGCGGGTGGATAGTATAGTTAAACGAGCTATGTGTCAACATGTTGGGAGAATGCGGACCTGCTAGGCTTTGTTGATTTTGACTGTAGTGAATATCTTTGGCTTTCCCTGCTCTGATAGAATTGGCTTATGATTCTTACTCAACCACGGGATCCTCGATTTATTACTATTCGTAGAGGCGGGAGTTTGACTGATGGTGATCATCGGTTGTTGGCGCTGTGGGCGGCGGATTGTGCGGAGCATGTGTTGGGGTTATTTGAGGGGGAGCGGGTGGATGATGGGCGGCCGCGGCGGGCTATTGAGTGTGCTCGGGCGTGGGCTGGTGGCGAAATTGCCATGATGGAGGCTCGTGCGGCGGGTGGGCATGCGAATGCAGCGGCGCGGGATCTAAAAGGGGCGGCGCGATATGCGGCTTATGCTGCAGCTCAAGCGGCTTTGACTGCCCATGTGGCGGCCCATGAACTTGGGGCGGCGGCATATGCTATTAAAGCAGTGCAAGCTAGTTTTGACCTGTCCGATAGTCAAAAGAGTGGTCGAGAAGAATGTCAATGGCAGAGAGCGCAACTGCCAGTTGAGATTAAGTCGTTGGTTCTTGATGATCAGAGACTGCGCAATCATGCTTGCTGGTTTGTATTTGATTGTTAGATTGAGCTGACCCACATGCACTTTTTTGATTATCTCAGATAGATTCTACGGCCTTCCACTTATGTCATTCCCGCGAAAGCGGGAATCTGATTCTCGATTCACCCCGATATGATCGGGGTCCAGTCGAGAATGACAAGGAAGATGGTTGTCAGCTGGGGTAGATGAAATGTGGATGTGGGGGGTTGATTGAGGTATCTAGGTATGGTTAGTGCTATACTTTGAGTATGAATGCGCCATTAAGTCCTTTTTATAAATCTGGTAATTTAGTTTTTATATCCGGTCAGGTTGGAGTTGATGCTAAGACTGGGGTTATTCCTGGCGACTTTGAGTCTCAGGTGACAAATGTTTTTCTGAAGCTTAAAAATGTCTTGGAGTCAGCTGGGCTGAATGAACATAACGTAGTTAAGACGACCGTCTTTATGACGGACTTGGCTCAGTTTGAGCGGATGAACCAGATGTATGCGGTGTTTTTTAATGACCACCGGCCGGCTAGGACCACGGTTGAAGTGTCAGCATTGCCAGCGTTCCCAGGTGATCCCAAAATATTTATTGAAATTGAAGCTATAGCGGAAATTCCGGAGTGAGCTGTTTGGTGGAGTCTGGTTAGATTACTTATTTCGTCTCATAGTTCAGATTGTGCCGCATTTATTTTGAATCATCTACTTAAGCTATGTCTTATTTTTAAATAAGTCTAGCGATCTTACCTGATCAAATATACATTTAAATGTATATTTATGCTTACTTATCTCTGATATGTTGATGTAGGTTGTTGGTGGGTAGGGTGATGGATGTTTAAGACAAGATAGTGTTACTTTTTAATACCCTCAGGGTTTTGATTGGTGTACCTGGTTTCGATTTGTCCTTTAACGGTGTTAAAGGCTTCGGTAATATCGAGATTTAATTGATTGGCTAAGCGACAAGTGGCGAAGAAGAGATCACCTAGTCCGTCCATTAGTTGGTCGCGGTGATCGATGATGGCCTGCTGCCTGTCTGCCAAAGATTTATACCGCAATATTTTAGACATTTCGATTAATTCCTCGTGCAGGTGGTCAAATTTATCGATATTGGGCTCATCAACCCAGTTGTTATTTTGGGCAAAGTTTTTAACGAATGTCTGGGCATCTTGCATCGTTGTGATTGGTTTGCTTGGCATGGGCTAACAATACCAATGTGGCGGCTGGCGGTCAAGATTAACCTAAAGAGTAACAGGTCCTACCTGCATCAAGCGTGTTAACTGAAACTGCTAAGATAAAATCCCTTGTATAAATTATGGATATTCTTTAATCAACTTCGCTGAGCGTAGCGTGTAAGCCGAGGTGATCGGAGATCCGCAGAGATTTTTTGTGTTAGGATGGGCACTAATAATTAGAGAGGTTAGGTATTGTTATGGCTATGTCCGGTAAAGATGTTTATTTTGTGGCAGTTAAGTTGTTAGTGAGGGATGAGGATAGGCTGCTGATTACTCATGATGTGTTTGGGTCGTGGGATATTCAGGGCGGGCGGATAAAGCCGGACGAGTTTGAGTTTGATTT
This sequence comes from uncultured Candidatus Saccharibacteria bacterium, assembly GCA_964536215.1. Lineage (GTDB taxonomy): Bacteria > Patescibacteriota > CAZHWT01 > CAZHWT01 > CAZHWT01 > CAZHWT01. The sequence goes on along the minus strand of CAZHWT010000004.1, from coordinate 48,872 downwards.
AAAAACGGTGATTGAGCGGAAGATTGTTGAAGAGCTGGGCTCGGCAGTGAAGTTGGTGGTTGGGCAGCCTGTGGTGTTTTTTAGGCATGAGAGAGTGGAGCATTCTTCTGGAGAAAAGGTGCGAATATTTGCGGTGGGGCATGAGGCTGTGTACGTAAGTGGAGAGCTTGCTTTGGGTCAGCATCATGATCGATTTGAATGGGTGGATGTGGCAACTTTTGAACCGCGGGATTATTTTGAGGGCGGATGGTTAAATGGGCTTGAAGAATATTTAGAGTCAGTCCGCTAGGTGGTCTTTTAGGATAATGTTGATGCTCGGGCCTGTTTATCTCTGTTATACTGTAGGTCTATGAAAATTGATATTTCTCGGTTATTGGAATTGCAAAGACTGTTGGGGGAATTTAGTCGGGTTGAGCGACGGGCGCATCGGCGGCATGGAGATAAGTATGTGGCTGAGAATGATACCGAGCATAGCTACAATTTGGCTATGACGGCTTGGTATGTGAGCCAATTTTTCCCTGATTTGGATAGGGATTTATTAATTCGTTATGCGTTGGTGCACGATTTGATTGAGGTTCATGCCGGGGATACATATATTTATGGAGCCGAGGATAGATTGGCTTCTAAAGAGCAGCGTGAGGCGGAGGCCGTGGAGCGACTAAAGGCTGATTGGGGTGATTTTGGAGATATGATAGCGTCGATTGAAGGGTATGAGCATAGAGAGGATAAGGAATCCCGGTTTATTTATGCGTTGGATAAGGTGATGCCGATTATGCTGATTTATGTTAATGAGGGGTATTCGTGGCAGAAGGAGGGTGTGACGGTGGATATGATTTATCGGGCTAAGCGGGAAAAGGTTGGTTTGTCACCGGAGATTTGGCCATACTTTGAGCAGCTGCACAAGCTACTGTTGTCTCGACCAGAGTTGATTCGACCCGTTTAGGAAGGTTTTATGTCGTTTGATTTATTGGCAAGAATCTTGGCGGTGATTTTTATAAGTGGCAGGTTGGGCTATTGGATAGTGACGGCGGCGATGGCCAATAGGGTTAAGCCTAAAAAGAGGACAAGTTCCAGTCGAGAGCTGGTAGTATTGGGAATATGGTGGCTGTTGTGGCTGTTTTTGGTGGTTCAATTGTTAGGTTGGGATGTGTTGAGGTTCTCTGATAGTCCAGTTGCTCAATTGATTGGACTAGTGGTGGTTGGGGCGAGTGTTTGGCTGGGGATAGTAGCCAGACGCGAGTTGAGCTCTAACTGGTCGCATGCCATGGAATACCAGGTTAAAGATAAGCAGGAATTGGTTACGTCGGGTGTGTACCGGTATATTCGTCACCCAATTTATAGTAGTTTCCTATTTTCGGTTTTGGGTATTGAGCTGGTGGCGCAGAGTTATCTGGCGATAGTCTTTTTTGTGATTATGCTGATGAGTGTTTATTTGCTGGGTAAGCGGGAAGAGAAATTATTGCGCAGTCACTTTGGTCAGCCATATGCAGAGTATGTCGATCGATCGTGGATGCTGGTGCCCTGGATTATTTAGATTCTTTTAAGGTTTGGTTTTAGTTGAAGATATTCTTCAATAACTAGTTGGGCGCTTTGAAATTGGTTGGGGAAGATGAGGTGGGTGGAGAGATCTTTGATTGGTACCCATTTAGCTTGGCGAACTTCTCTGGGGTCCAATTGGATGGAAGATTTGTCGCCGACAAAGCGTAATAGGACGTGGTCTTTGTGTTGGCCTTGGTACTTTTGGGCGATGGGACGGCCTTCATCGACCATGCTCTGAGGGAAATTGTAGACGTTGGGATGGGCTGAGACGCCGAGGACTTGGAGGTCTTGTGGATCCAGATTAAGCTCTTCTTTTATTTCCCGAAGGGCGTTTTGGATGGCGTCTTCGCCTTTCTCGCGGCCACCACCGGGGAAGTTCCATTCGTTATTGTTGTAGGTTTGATGTTGGGTTAATAAAATATTATCCTCTTGGTCGAAGATGGCGGCATGAGCACCGAGGCGGTAGGGTTTGGACATGGGGCAAGTATAGCATTTTGGTTGAAGGTTGACCCCGATTGAATCGGGGTTGAAGGTAAGGGCTTTGTCATTCTGGAGCGGTGGCGATAGAATCTAGTCGGGTGTCGGGTGTCCGAGGCGCAGATTGCAGGATTGCGTTGTTGATGGCTTTATTGAGCCTCGGCTGCGTGAGGAGTTTGTGCAAAATCACCCAGATACAACCAGGAATTTTCATGTGCCGCAATTGTGTTAGTAAGAGCAATAAAAGGATGGGCATTCGAGAAGTTTATTTGTATTGAGTGAATTTACCGATGCTCTCTGAGCTGAGACTTTCTGAAAGTCAGGGTGTATAGTTTGGTATACTTTGGGTATGGACTTACGAGAATTGACAGTTAGGGCTAGTGAAATACAGGGTTTGTACAGGGCGTTGAACAGGCAGGATGGGCATGCAGAGTGGCGTGTGGCAGAGTATACCCAAGGGCTAGTTGGGGATGTGGGAGATTTGGCTAAGTTAATTATGGCTAAGAATAATTTTCGAGTCGCCGAGAATGTGGATGATAAAATTGCCCATGAATTGGCTGATTGTTTGTGGTCGGTGTTGGTGATTGCTAATGAGCTGGATATTGATTTGCAGGATGCATTTTTGAAAACGATGAATGAGTTGGACAAGAAGATTGGCTAAGGTATGGCGAAATTTAAAGCGTTAAAGACTGTTTATTTGGTTCGGCATGGACAGAGTGAGGGGAATATTGGAGATACGTTTCAGCCGACGGACTCGCCGTTGACGGAGAAAGGGCGACGACAGGCGGAGCATATTGCTCATAGAATTGGTGCGCTCGAGGTAGAAGCATTAGTTGCCAGCCCATGGATGAGGACCAGGCAGACGGCGGAAGCTGTGGCATTGTCGACAGGCCTTGATGTTGAGTATTCTGATTTGTTTGTGGAGCGGACGCGGCCAAGTTGGTCTGCGGGTAAACCAAAAAATGATCCCAAAGCATTGGATCTAGAAATTCGTTGGGCAGAAAGTTTGTATGATCCTAGCTTGCGAGTCGAGGATGGCGAAAACTTTACTGATATTACAGATCGAGCTGATAGAGCTCTGAAGTACTTAACTTCCAGAAATGAGTCGTCAATAGTGGTGGTAACTCATGGTTACTTTTTGCGAACGTTGGTGGCGGCGGTGTTGCAGAGGGAGACGCTAACGCCGCAATCATTTAAGGTGTTTCAGACTCATATTGGGCATGAGAATACTGGTCTGACTGTGCTGAAGTATGGAATGGCTGAGGATAAACCGGAATGGTCGGTATGGATATTTAATGATCATGCTCATTTGGCTGAGGGGTGAGAATGAGACGTGCAATGGGCGTAGTCGTGTTAAGCTTGTTATACTTTTAGTATGCCAAAAGTTTTTGCTGATATTTCGATGTCGTTGGATGGGATATTGCTGGGCCGGATCCGACTCTGGAGGAGCCGTTGGGGCGGCGGGGTGAGGAGCTTCACGAGTGGGTAGTGAAATTGCAATCTTGGCGTGAGGCGCATGGTATGTCGGATGGAGAGGCGGGACCGGACAATGACTTGATGAAAGAGGTTACCGCTAATGTTGGAGCGGTGATTATGGGGCGGCGAATGTTTAGTGGTGGTGAGGGGCCTTGGGAAAGTGATCCTAATCCAGACGGCTGGTGGGGCGATACTCCTCCATTTCATGCGCCGGTGTTTATTTTGACTTCTCATGAGCGAGAGACGGTGGTTAAAGAAGGTGGCACGTCCTTTCATTTTGTGACCGACGGCATTGAGAAGGCTGTGTCTCAGGCTAAACAAGCGGCAGGTAATAAGGATATTTCGGTTGGCGGCGGCGCTGCGACTATTCAACAGTGTATTAAGGCTGGGTTGCTGGATGAACTGCAGATTCATGTAGTGCCGATACTGCTTGGTGGCGGAACCCGATTACTGGAAAACCTCGGCGAGACTCAGCTGGAGAAAGTGAGAGTCATAGATTCTCCGTTGGTGACTCATCTTACGTTCCGCATTAGCAAATAACGAGTGACTCGACTTCCCAGGTACCCTGGCGAAGTTTGTTATTCATCCTATTTCACGTTATCAGAGATAAAATAAGGTATGTACGTACACGTTTACGTACACATGTACGTACTTTTTGAGTATATGAGGGGCTCACGTTGTGTCTTGATGGATGAGTAAGAAAATATACAACCTGTTTTCTGACTAGACAGACAAGCATTTAATACGTACTCTTAAGACGCGGTTTGACTATGCAGTCGAGTATGATTTTGGCTTGGCTGGCAGTAATTTCAATTGATATATACACGTTGACCGATTAAGCGGACGGCTGGCGCCTGAGAGATGCCTTCGAACCTGAAATTATATACAGTACTTATTTAATAGGAGAACACTTATTTGATGAATAAAACAAAAACGGTTAAGTTGGGATTCGCTATTAGCGCGATGCTGTCAATAGCGATTGGGGCATTGAGCATCAATCTGCCAATTCGGTCAACGGTAGCGGCTGGTGAAGCCTTTTCGACTGTAGCTAATAAAACGGGCTATGTGTTGGAGCATATACCGGTGACTGACCTGACGATTAATGGCGAGGGTGATGAGAACCTGCACGTCAATTTGTATGCCCCCAGCGGTTCGCTTAACTTTACCTCCACCACTGGAGTGACGTTTGATGGCGACAGTTTTGGTCAGAATATTCAAATGTCTGGCACTAGGTCAAAACTTAACGCGGCTTTGGCGACGTTGCGGTTTTACCCGACTGAAACTGGGACAGTAACAATTGAAGCGCGTTTAGGTGGTGGTGATGGCGATGTCTATAATCCGGACAATGGACACGTTTACCAGGTGGTGGAGGCGGCTGAGTCGGGGATAACCTGGGCAGCGGCGGAGGCGGCAGCCGAAGGTATGACGTATGGTGGCGTTAACGGGTATTTGGCGACCATTACCTCTCAAGACGAGCATGATTTTGTTGCTTCGCGACTAGATCAGGATGGATGGATTGGGGCTAACGAATTAGATAGTGAAGGGCACTGGAAATGGATGACGGGCCCGGAAGCTGGAACGGAGTTTTGGGATGAGGCTGATGGTGGTAATCCAGTGGGAGAAGGCACCTTTACTAACTGGGCTCAGTATGAGCCGAGTGGTGTTGAAAGCCTGGATTGTGTTCAAATCTGGTTCTCTGGTGGTCAGGGCGGTAAATGGGATGATGTCCCCTGTACTATTCAGCGCCAGTATTATGTAGTTGAGTTTGGTAGCGATGAAGAGCATTTGCCGACAGTATCAGCGACTTCTTTCCAGATTACGGCTAATGCCCAGCCTGAAGCGGAGATTGTTAGTCTTAGTCCAGCCGATAATGCGACCGACGTGGCCGTTGATAGTAATCTAGTGATTACGTTTAACCGAAACGTGACGGCATCGGAAGGTGTTTTACACATTTACCGATCGGCCGATGATTCGGAATATGTGGGGATTGAGAACTATGATGACGAATATGGGACTTTCTCTGGTTATGACAGCGATACCATTACTATAGATCCGGCTATGGATTTGGAGCCATCTACTAACTATTATGTTACCTTTGATGATGTTTTCTACTTTAGTGACGAAGGAGGTATGAGCGATTATGCTATTGCCGACAAGACGAGCTGGAACTTTACCACTTCTGACGCAGATGGTATTGCGGCAACGGTAGAAAATAATGCACCCAATGATGGTGACGCTAATAATGATGGAACGTTGGACAGTCAACAGCCTCATGTGGTTAGCTTTGTTAACCCGGTGACTGACGCCTATATGTCGGCGGTTTTGAGTGATACGTGCGCTATTACCGAGGCGTCTTCGGAAGCGGAAATGGCAAAGGCAAAACAGGACGGGGAGTATAATTACTTTGCTGGTTTGCTGCATTTTTCGGCTAATTGCAGTGATGGATCGACGACGGTGCAATTGTATTACTACGACGAAAACGACCAGGATTTGGTGCTGCGAAAATACAATCCTACCACACAGGCTTATACGACCATTAGCGATGCCACTATTACCCGTCAGGAGATTGGTGGTCAATCAGTGGTCCGAGCCAGCTACACTATTGTCGATAATGGACCACTTGACCTTAATCCGGCTACAGGGGTGATTGATGATCCGGTTGGCTTGGCGGTAGTAGGGGCTACTGATCCGACGAGTACACCGACGCCAACGCCAGGGTCTTCCAGTTCGCCTGCGTCTGATTCAGATTTAGCACTGCCGGCTACTGGGGCGCAGATGGCCATGATGACTACGGTTGGTATTGTGCTGCTGGTTCTGGGTGGAGGGCTGGTCTACTATAATCGCCGCAACAAAGGTCGAGTGGTGCGTTAGGACGAATCTGATTGAATGAATATAAAAATAGGCCGCAGCGTCGGCCTATTTTTGTGCTTAAAACCGTGTGTTTTTAAGAAGGTTGCGTTAAGATTGTTGGGTTTTGAGATTGCAGGGGTTAAGGTGTTTGCGGTTAAAAATGCGTAACAAAGATTGGTTAATTTGATCGCGGTTGAGTTGGCCGGAGTCTAGGGCTTGCTCAGCTTTGGCGATAATGGTGTGGATGAGGCTGGCAATCTGGGGTGTTTGTTGGCGAGTTTGGACGACTAGGGCAATATCAATATCGGCTTGCCAAGCTTTGATGGCGGCGTCGGACAAATAGCCGGGGATGGCCTTGGCAGTGAGAGAGTCAGTATAGATAACTGAGTCGGTATAGCCAAGACTTCTGAGTAGCTCGACGGTGTCGCTGGACCAAATGGCTGGCTGATTTTGACTGAGGTTGGGTATAACTGCGTTGGCGACCATGACGTCTGGTTTGAGGTCGGCTAATTGCTGATAGGGCAATAGGTCTCGTTTTTGTAGATTGGCTAGCGGATCGGTAGTGGCAGGGCCGTTATCGGTGTTGCCGGTGGCGCTGCCCAGTCCGGGGAAGTGTTTGATGACTGGAGTAAGGCCGGCCTTTTGATCGGCTTGGATAAAGCGTTTGGCGTACTCGGTAACGACTTGGGGATCGTTGCTGAAGAGGCGGCCAGGTAATGGATTTGGTTGACGGCTAATGACGTCCACGACCGGGGCAAAGTTGGTGGTAATGCCAACACTTTTGAGATACTGGGCGTCATTGAGATAGAGTTGGTAGGCTTGGTGGGTGGTATGGGTGGCAGCCATATCTTGGGCGCCGGGGATTTTGCCTTGACTGGTAAAGCGTTGGACTTTACCGCCTTCTTGGTCGACGGCAATAATGGGTGGAATAGTGAAGCGGCGAGTTAGATTGGCAATTGCCGAGGCTGAGGTTTGGTCCATTAGAATGAGACCGGCCAAGTTGGCTTGGGTGACGGCCGATTGTTGAGCATTTAGTGTGGAGGCATAGCCAGCGAACATAAGTTTTTGACCAATTTTGACTTGGTCAGGTAATTGATTGATACAGCCAATGAGGTCGGGTGGGGATGGAGTTGGAGTTGGAGTTGAGGTTGGTGTAGTGCTGATGGTTGGACTGGTTGGCGTGGGCGATTTGCTTTGGGGTGAAGAAGGCGCATTTGATTGAAGGTTGAGGGTCAGGATTACAGCGCATACTAGCAGGCTTACACTAATGATGGAGCCGAGCAGTTTGATAATGAAGTTGGCAGAGTGTCGGTGATTTTTAATCATTACTCTCATTATACAATCGGCAGGTATCCGAATGTGGATACCTGCCGATTTGGGTTGCGAGAGCGTGATTGTTTAGGCTTGGCGGTAGGTTTTGAGTAAGACGCCTCCGGCGATTAGGGCTAGGCTGATAATGGCGCCAGTGGCAGCGGTGGCACCTGTGGCGGGTAGGCTGCCTGCTGGCGTTGGGGTTGGTGTTGCAGTTGGAGTGGTGGCGGCTAAGGCTAAACCGGCTGGATCAACAATGACTCCGTTGACGATGCCGTCAGTGTCGCCAGTGCCGCCGTCGGTGACAGTGTAGCTGGCCTTGATAGCTTTTTGACCGCCGATAGTTGCCTGGGTAAGCGTAGCATCGGTAATGGTGGTGTAGATGTGAGTGTTGGGGTTGAATTTACGCAGGATAAAGCTATCTGGTGTGGTTTCGGTGTAGAAGTAGAGTGTGATAGTGGCCGATTGCCCGTTGGTGTTGCAGGTGGTGGTAAAGTTGACCAGACCCTGAGGGTAAGAATAGGCAGAATCGGCAGTGTTGAGGCTATCGGCGGCTGCGGCTGAGACGTTGCTGAGGTTTTGGCAATTGGGGCCGGTCGAGGCGACGCTAATATATTTGCCGGTGCCGCTAAAGAGCAGGCTGGCTACATTGCTTTGCTGATTATCTGGAATTTCGTCGCCATTGGCATCGCCGCTATTGGGTGCGCCGGCTTCGATCTCGCTGCTAATATTGTCGGTGTCTGAGTTCTCGCCGCCATCGCCGCCGTCTTCGTCACCTCCACCCTCGTCTCCCCCACCTCCACCAGCGCTGGCTTTGTAGGTCCAAATATTGCCGGCATAGGCGCCGTCGTCATCGGCTGAAGTGGCCAGGACCAGAGCATCTTCGGCTTCGGTTAGGTTGTAGGCGCGAGTTTGAGCTGGACTAAGTTGACCGATGATACTGTCCTGAGAGATATTGACCCAACTGTCGTCAAGCAGTTTATAGACGCTAATAGTTTGGCTGTAGTTGGTGCTGATAGCAAAGAGCGAACCGTCGTAGCTGCTAAAGAGTTGGATGACACGCTTGGTCTCGCCGAATGGAGCGTTGCCTTTCTGACTGGTGCCGCCGAACCCATCGATATAGTAGATTTTGCTGGTGGAGTCGTTGGTGTTGTAGGTAGAGACATATATGCCTTCGGTAGAATCAGCAACCAGGCCGTTAATTTGAATGCCTGCTCCGGTAAAGTCGGGACTTATATCGAGGATTTGCCAGTGTTGTTCGCCGTAATTGCCATAGACCCAGATTTTGTCGTTGTTGTCTCCGTCGGCTCCGTTGACGGCTATGGTGTTACCTCCTTCGCCATGGTAGAGAACGACATCAGTATTATCATAGTTGAATGACTCCAAACCATTGGTAGTCATGTCTTCGGCGGCCCAGCTGCCAGAATTTAGGCATTCCATGGTAGGGTGGAAGGTTGATTTGGCCCTTAGGGCAACGCATAACATGTCATCATAGGCGCCCATGCCGCGGACGTCAAAATAGTCGCCGTCAAAATTGGTATCGGCTGACCAACTGCCATCTTCGTACTTATATAGGCTGATTTTATCAGAAGCGGCGTTGTTCTGGGTAACCGCGTATAATTTGTTTCCGTAGCGGGCAAAATATTTAATCGGGCCGGCGCCGTCCATGACGGAAGGGGTGACGTCAAACCAGATAGACCCACTGTGTTTCCACAGCGTGGCATCGCTATTCTCTATAGCGGCATACAACTCTCCACCAAGCGTGACTACCTGATTAACATTGGTTTCAAACAATGGTTCGTTAAGATCGGTGTCCTCGGTAATGTTGGTCCAGGTATAGCTGTCAGCAGAAACCGGTGCGGCTGGTGGAACAGCGGCCAAGACCATGGCGGCGCTGGCGATGAGTACGAGTGAATAACTGGCTATTCGTTTGGGTGAAAATGTAGGCATATAGCTGGTTTGAATTTCCGCCTTTCACAGAAATTAAATATAGAGCCGGAGTAATGGTATCTATCTGAGTATAGTTACGCCTGCCTGATAAAGCATATACTGGTTGCCGGGGTTTTGTATAGGGGTGATTTTGGGTCTGTTTGGCCGTGGCCTTTTGATCTGATAAATAATTTAACAGTGTTAAATTTATATAGAACTTGTAATTGAGAAGCGCAGAGTTTGGCTATTTGAGAAGTGCCGGGTTTTAGAATAGGGAGCGGTGAGGTTGGATACCGGCAGTTTTTACCACTGACCTTTGAGGAGAAGGCGAAGAAGATGGAGCTTGAGATAACGGGCGCTTAAGAATGCGGCTGAGAGAACACCGGCTATGGCCAGTTGCATGAGGAGAAATTGTAATGACGATTGGTTTTCAGTGGAGAAGAAATAGAGCAATAGATAGGGCGGTAGAGCACCAATGATTGAGACAATAATGTAGGGCCGGAACTTGATTGGACTAAGGCCGAAGGCGTAGGAGGCCATGTCGCTAATCCCCGACAGAAAGACTCTGACCAGGAATAAAGCGATGAGACCGTAATCGCGGGATAGTTCTTCCAGCTTGGTCATGTTCGCCTGTCCGATTAGTCTGGAGATTAGTTTTAGACCAAATAGGTGGGCGATATAAAAGTTGATGGCCATGGCGATAATGTTGCCCAGGGCGAACAGCCAAATAGCGTTTTTGCCATACAGTGAGTAGCCGAGAAGGAGTAGCGGTGAAGCGCTGATGGGGGCAGCAATGTTGGCCAGAATAACCGAAATAATGTAGGTAAGCGTGCCGAGTGGTCCAAACCGGTCGATAAACTGGTGTAGCTGGTTGAGCGGAATGTAAACCTGAGTAATATAGACAATGGCGATCAACAGGCAGATCGTTGCCGCTGCCGATAGCATCTGCGTGTCGATTTTTTTATACATAGATTAAAAACAGGTGATTACGACTGTTTGTATTCTAGAATATCACCCGGCTGGCAATCCAGTGCCTGGCAAATGGCTGCCAGAGTGGACAGGCGGATAGCCTTGGCTTTGCCGTTTTTGAGAATAGATAGGTTGGCCATGGTGATGCCAACTTTTTCAGCTAGTTCGGTAACGCTCATTTTGCGTTTGGCTAGCATGACGTCGATGTTGATAATAATCATGATTCTCCTTTAGACTGTTAAATCGTTTTCTGCTTTGATGGCGATTGCTCTTTGTACAACCCGCTGCAGGACGGCGACGGAAGTGGCAATGATGGATGAGGTAAAGACAAAGACGGCGGTGATGATGCCAAAAGGGGCAGTGTCTTCGGTGGGGCTGGCTATTTTGGCGGCGGTCAGAGCAGTCACTGTCGCTACGATGAACAGAACACCGAAGATGATGGCGCAAATTTTGATACGTTGTAATGCTTTGACTGACTCACCTGATACTGCTTTGTTGCGGGCTACATAGTTGATCAGTTTAAGGGTTTGGTGCAGGGCCACAAACACGGGAATAGCCAGCACCCAGGCACCCATAATGTATGGCAAGGCCGAAGATACGGAAGGGTTGGAGGCTTTTTCCTCTCTGGCCAATTCGGGCAGCATGATAACTAGAATAGTCAGTACAGCCAAACCAGCGAAATAGACAAATGCTTTGGCGAGGAATATAGATGTGAATTTCATGGCAACTTAGACCGTTAAGTCATTCTCCGACTTTAAAGTAATAGTATTTTGGAGTTGCTTTTGGACGATAGCGGCTACCAGGGCAATGCCGAGAGGGGCAAAGGCAAAGACCAGGCCAATCAGCATAACCCCAGGCGCGTCATCCATTTGGGCTAGATAGTAGATGTAAGGCAAAGCCAGGCCGTAGAGCAGTCCAATTATGAGGCCGCAGTATTTGATGATAGTGAGGGCGTTGTTTGAGGACTTGGTGAAAATTTGGTTGTTGTCGATGTTATCTAAGAGTTTAAACCCTTGAAAGAGAGCGATAAAGAACGGAATGGCAGGTATATACATGCCTACCAGCAGAGGACGGTAGCCGTACCAGTTACTGGTGTGGCGGATACCATCGGGTAAGACAACCATACACAAAGCCAGAACAATAAGCCCCAACAAAATGATGATTGTTTTTAGAAATAAGGTTGAACCTTTTGGCATAGAAAGCTCCTTTTTATAGTAGACATAGTTAGATAGTGCCGTTATATCACATTATTTATCGTTTTACAATATATTATTATCGTAATACAAAATGAGAATACTATTCTCTTTGTTTGAAGTGAGGTATGGTGACGTGATATAACCTGGATGCGAGCCATCTGATGGAGAGGCGGCGCTTGGATCGCTTGAAAGGAGAAGGACAATGCCTAGCGACGTGGTGAGGTATTATCAACTCTTAGAACAAGAGCGGCAAGAGGGCTGGATAGAAGCCGATAAGGTAACTCGGCGTTTAATAGCTGAGAATCCTAGTGGTCTTGATCCGGGTATACTTCGATCAAAGTTGAAGGAGATTCCCGGTATGAAAGGCGAGAATGATGCCCGGGTCATTGAGAAAATGTGGAGCTTGATCGGGGCAGGAGTTGTTGAAATATCCACAGAGTGTAAGCTGGTTAAGGGAAAGAATTTTGCCTAGCTGGTCTGGTGCCTTGCTCATTTTTTGGGCAAGGCGCTTATTTTTGGGTTGTATTGCGGTGTGCTGATTCAATAATCAGGCAAGCTATTGCAGTTTTAATTAGCTTGGATTACAGTTGGGGTATGACTATTACGAGGAGGATTTTATAATGCTGCAATTTGAAGGATTGAACTATATGGCGGTTGTGGTGGCCTGGATTATCAACTGCGCGGTAGGCGCGTTATGGTATTCGCCGATGGGATTTGCCAAGCAGTGGGCCAAGCTGACAGGGCAAGACATTATGGAGATTCCGCAGAATGAGGCGACAAAGATTTTGGGATTTGTGGTAGTTTCTGGCTTGCTACAGGCGGCGACATTGGCAGTGGTGATCCATTCGTTGGGGGCTGGGACAGCCAGCCAGGGAGCGCAGATTGGGTTGTTGTTATGGCTAGGTTTGACCGCGGCGACGACGATTGGAGTGACGCTGTATCAGCGCTTGGGGTGGAAGTTTTGGTGGTTGAATGCTAGTTACTTTTTGGTGGTAATGCTGGTTAATTCTGTGTTATTAGCGGTGTGGCGGTGAGTGGGGCATGACAAGCAGTGCGCCAATTACCATAGATGAGTATATAGCGTTGTATCCAGCTAAAGCGCAGGCTCATTTGCGACAACTGCGGAGCATTGTGCAGAGCGTAGCGCCGGGAGCAGTAGAAGTAATTAGTTATGCTATACCCACCTTTTTAGTCAACGACAAGGCAATGATACATTTTGCGGCCTGGAAGAAGCATGTATCCTTGTATCCGTTTACGTCAGAAATGGCAGAATTATTGCCTGAAACTCATCGGTATAAAACTTCGGGTAAAGGCACTATTCAATTTTCGCTAGATGAGCCGTTGCCTGTCGAGTTGATTAAGAAGATTTTGACCATTCAGTTGGAAAAAATTAACGCATCTGCAACGTAACAAGGTTGCTCGTTCAAATCTACCAGGTCTTTTTGTCTGCCCCACACTCACTTTTTCATTCATCCCCAGCTGGCAACTATCTTCTTTGTCATTCTCGACCTGATCGAGAATCAGATTCCCGCTTTCGCGGGAATGACATAAGTGGAAGGCCGTAGAATCTATCTGGGATACTCAGAATGTCGTGTGGGTTAGTCTTTTTGTTTGTTGGGCCAAAGTTTTGTTACACTTATATAGGAGGGGAGTTTTATTTTAAACTTCAGCACTATGAATCTAATAACTATTCAAACGGTAGTCAATGCGCCCATAGCAACTGTCTGGCAGTGTTGGGTTGAACCAAAACATATTGAAGGCTGGGCCTTTGCGGCCGACGATTGGGAATCTCGTGATGCTGAGAATGATGTACGTGAAGGTGGTAGGTTTAAAACGACTATGGCAGCTAAAGACGGCAGTGCTAGTTTTGACTTTGGCGGTGTGTATACTGCAGTCAAAGAGTATGAGTTAATTGAGTATGATATCGACGATGGTCGGCATGTTGTGGTGGCGTTTTCTGCAACGCCTGATGGTGTAAAGATTGTGCAGTCGTTTGATCCGGAAGCTGAGAATTCTGAGGAAATGCAGCGCGACGGATGGCAAGCCATTTTGGACAACTTTAAAAAGCATGCAGAAAGTCACTAACTTTAGATCGAATTGAGTAGTAGTTGCTCTATGTGGTTGAGAGGCTCGATTGAAGAGCAGACTACTAAAGTAGCAGCCTGACTTTTGACTGTGCTACACTGGTTTAGTGCCTGGGATTGATGTTTATACCATTATCATTGTGCTGTGTAGCTTGATAGTGGTGTCTTATTTTTTCTCTCTTATTTCTGAAAAATCTCGTATTCCAACCGTCTTGCTATTACTCTTTTTGGGCATTGGGATTCGGGAGCTGGCGATTTGGCAAGGCGTTTATGTGACGGTGCCTCAATCGTTTGTTGAGTTTATTGGGGTGATTGGTTTAATAATTATTTTGCTTGAGGCTGGGCTAGACTTAGAATTCTCTCGTGATAAATTAAAACTAATAGGGAATGCGGCTGGGTCGTCTTTATTTGTGCTGGTTTTGTCGATGGCGGCGACTGGATTGATTGTTCATTTTTGGCTGCAGCAACCATGGTTGGTTAGTTTGGTGTATGCGGTACCATTATCCATTATAAGTAGTACGATTGTGGCTTCGAGTGTGAGGTCGTTGAATGAGAAAAAGCGGGAGTTTTTAACCTACGAATCATCATTGTCAGATATTTTAGGCATTTTAGTATTTAACTTTTTAATTGCTGGCAGCGCTATTTCGGCCGGGACGGTAGTGGTTCGCTTTGGTAGTATTGGGTTGGCTATCTTGGTTTCGATTGCGCTATCGGTGGCTTTGTTGGGACTGTTAACCAAGATTACGATTGATATTAAAATTTTCTTGTTGTTTGCCTCGCTGCTATTAGTGTATGCCTTGGGGCATACGTTTAGTTTCCCCTCATTACTGGTTATTCTGATTTTTGGCTTGATTATTAATAACTGGTCAAAAATTCAAGTTCGGTTTACGCGAGAGATTTTCCCCTATACGGCGGTTAAAGATGTAACCTATTCGTTGCGACTAGTTACAGCTGAGTCGGCCTTTTTAGTCCGGACTCTGTTTTTTACTTTATTTGGCTATACGATTAACCTGCATTTGTTGGGTAGTTTGAAGGTGATTGCGGTGGGAACAGCGATTGTGGTGGTGTTGTATGTGGTGCGGTTTATGTATCTACAGATTTTTAGTCGGGGACATGTGCTGCCGGAGTTGTTTTATACGCCTCGGGGTTTGGTAACGATTGTGTTGTTTTATCAGATCCCCCAGGCGATGCAGTTTAAGGCCTTTGATGATGGGATTTTATTTTACGTTATTTTGGTGACATCGATAGTGATGATGTTGGGGGCGATGTTTATGACGCCGCCCGAAGCGACGCGTCAAGCGGAAGGGGACGAGGGGACAGATTCAACTGCTGAGATGCCGCCGGTTGAGCTGATTGAATCCAATATTTAGCTGAGTGAGCGGTGAAGTTGAGCCCGCAATGGCTTGAGTAGGTTTTTGATGTATTGATTGTATAAAGGAATAAATGTAGCCTGGCGCGTAGAGCGCCAGGCTATGATTGGCTAATGCTGGAGAACGTCTTCGAGGGTGATGGTGGCCAGATTGATCACCTCGTCGCCCGACGAATAGTACATCCAGACAGTGCTATCTTTGAGGATGGCTCCGCAGCAGAAAATGGCCGTTGGCAAAGCATCCAGCTCGGCTTTGTGGTCAATTTCTGACTGACTGATTTCCGTCAGTCCCTTGGCGCCATCCTGAGTGGCGTTGATATCAAGGACGCCGAGTCTCTCGCGACCTTCCGGTTCGAGGATCGGCCGGGTGCAGCGCCACAGAACTTGCTGCGGATCGTCATGATCCAGCAAGGCAGCGCCGAGCCGATAGACTCGGGGATCGCCAGGGATATCGTTGAGGCGTTGGATGCCATGATACAGCACCAGCCAGCCTTCGGAGGTCCAGATTGGGGCTGGGCCCATCTCGATGTAGCCGGCGTCGAAAAGTCCGGGTCGGATGCCTAGTACCGGCTGCTCGTTGACTATCCATGACCCCTGAAGTGAGGGGTTGGTAGCCAGACGAATTTGCTCATCTCCGAACAGCATGGCATAACGATTGCCAATCTGCCGCGAGAACATGGCTCCAGCTTTGGTCCAATTGCGTCCATCAGGCTGTACCCGCGGCTTCTGTCGGTTCCAGTCCGGCAAGACCAGTCCCTGATTCCGCAGGGAGTGCAAGTCTGGTCCGGCAGCTAGGGCTTGTCGAGCGCACTCGCCATCGAAGTCGACAAAGGTCATGACCGATTGGCCATCGATCTTGACGTACCGGGGATCTTCCATCTCGTGAAGCTCAACTCCAGCGCTCTGGAGAGAGAATGGAGTTGGATCGACCTCGAAGTGTTGACCGCCTGCCGATCTGGCGATGCCAAGCCGAGACTTCCAGTCGTCCCCGATGGCTCGGAAAATGAGCAGCGTTTGCTGCTCTTCCCTGATTGCCGCCGCATTGTAGACCTTCTGACTGCACCACCACAATTGTGGTTGTGGTGCCAAAATCGGATTTTCAGCGTGCCGTTTGGCCAGCCCCATGGCTGACATGGTTGCGTCGCTCATTTTTTGCCTCTCACATACTTCGAATAACGACGCTGTGTATTATACTATAAGCTTATTACTTTTTCAATATAAGTGGAACAGATGAAAAAACACCGCATCCAACCGTTTAGTCAGACGCGGTGCTTGTTTGAGGAATGTACTTTGAAATCTTTATTTGCCGGCGACTTTTTCTAGAGCATCAAGGGATTGTCGCCAGCCTTCTTCCATGCCGCTGGCAATCATGCCGTCGCGGTCTTCGATGGACTGATAAGTGCTGGTGGTTTTGAGTTGGGTGGTTTTGTCGTCGATGGCGCTAAACTCCAACTTTTCCAGGGCGACGTGGCCCCGCTCTGGCATGCCTAAAAATTCAAAAGTCCAGACAATGCGCTCGTTTGGGGCTATTTCGTGGAATGAGCCGCGGAATTCGTAGGTGTTGCCATCGTCGGCTTTTTCGCCGATGTGCCAGAGGCCACCATCTTCGGCTTTAAAAGCGTGGACATCTAACTCGTGCCCTCGGCCCCACCACTTTTTGAATAGATCACTATTGGTGTGAGCCTCAAAAACTTTAGCCAGTGGGGCATTAATGGTAATAGTGCCTAAAATATTTTGTGAATTTTGCGGAACTTCGACGTTTAATTGAGCCATATATTACTCCCTTTGTAGTAAT
Organism: uncultured Candidatus Saccharibacteria bacterium; assembly: GCA_964536215.1. GTDB lineage: Bacteria > Patescibacteriota > CAZHWT01 > CAZHWT01 > CAZHWT01 > CAZHWT01. The sequence continues at coordinate 31,877 of CAZHWT010000004.1, read as the reverse complement.
TGTTCTAAAGCTTTATATCTAAATAGTAACAAAGCTTGCTTGTCCTGTGTAGCTGAGGCGGCTTGAAGAGTAGGTCCGGAGTGGCCGGCTAACTTTTGGCTGTGCTACACTGGTTTAGTGCCTGGGATTGACGTTTATACCATTATCATCGTGTTGTGCAGTCTGATAGTGGTGTCTTATTTTTTCTCACTTATTTCGGAAAAAAATCGTATTCCAACAGTTTTACTGCTACTCTTTTTGGGTATTGGGATTCGGGAGCTGGCAATTTGGCAAGATTTTTATGTGACAGTGCCTCAAGCTTTTGTTGAGTTTATTGGGGTGATTGGTTTAATTATTATTTTGCTTGAGGCTGGGCTGGATTTAGAATTCTCTCGGGATAAGTTGAAGTTGATAGGGAATGCGGCGGGGTCGTCGTTGTTTGTGTTGTTTTTGTCGATGGTGGCAACTAGCTCGATTGTTCACTTTTGGTTGCAGCAGCCATGGTTGGTTAGTTTAGTGTACGCAGTACCGCTGTCAATTATTAGTAGTACGATTGTGGCTTCGAGCGTAGGATCGCTAAATGAAAAAAAGCGGGAATTTTTAACGTACGAGTCTTCTTTGTCGGATATTTTAGGTATCCTGGTATTCAACTTTTTAATTGCTGGCAGTGCTATTTCGGCTGGGACGGTAGTAGTTCGCTTTGGCAGTATTGGGTTGGCTATTTTGGTTTCGATTGTACTATCGGTGGCTTTACTGGGGTTGTTAACCAAAATTACCATTGATATTAAAATTTTCTTGTTATTTGCTTCGTTACTGTTGGTATATGCTTTGGGGCATACGTTTAGTTTCCCTTCCTTGCTGGTTATTCTGGTTTTTGGCTTGATCATTAATAACTGGTCAAAAATCCAAGTGCGGTTTACGCGAGAGATTTTCCCCTATGCAGCGGTTAAAGATGTCACCTATTCGTTGCGATTGGTAACTGCTGAGTCAGCCTTTTTGATCCGGACTCTGTTTTTTACCTTATTTGGGTACACGATTAATCTGCATTCGTTAGGTAGTTTAAAGGTCATTGCAGTCGGAACGGTAATTGTAGTGGCGTTGTATGTGGTGCGCTTTATGTATTTACAGGTTTTTAGTCGAGGACATGTATTGCCGGAACTGTTTTACACTCCACGAGGTCTGGTAACCATTGTGCTTTTTTACCAGATCCCTCAGGCGATGCAGTTTAAAACATTTGATGATGGGATTTTGTTTTACGTAATTTTGGTGACATCGATAGTGATGATGCTGGGAGCGATATTTATGACGCCACCTGAAGCGACGCGAGAGTCGGAGGAGTTGTTGGCGGCGAATGAGCCTGATGCACCGCCGGTTGAGCTGATTGAGGGCAGCACGAGTTAGTGGTGGCAGTTAATTGATGAGCAATGGTGTGCGACAAAATCGATACCATTGTCGTCAGCGTCGGTTGGTGTGTTTATTGACTATAGTTTTAGGCAGTGACGAAGGCGCTGGAGCCTTTGAGCAATAGCGCTCAGCGGTTGCGTAAAAGTTGCTTTTTAAATAGCAATAAAATAACAACTTTTTGTTGCTATACTGGATTTATGAATGAGACTAAGCTGATTATTTTACGAGGGCCGTCGGGGTCGGGGAAGAGTTCGGTGGCTAAGTGGTTGTTTGAACAAGCGACGGGTCGAGTGGCTTTGATTGAGCAGGACCACTATCGGTTCATGTTTAAGCCGGCAGGTGGGGGTGGCAAGTACAATTCGGATACGGTTCATCGGCTGATTCGGCACAATGTTTTGGAGGTTCTGCAGGATGGGTATGACGTAATCCTGGAAGGGATTTTGAGTGTGAAATCTTATGGTGAGGTGTTTGAGACAATTTTTGCCGAACACCCGCAAGAAAATTATATTTTCTATTTTGATATTTCCCTAGAAGAGACGTTGCGGCGGCACAAAGCTAGGTAGACGAGTGGTTTGTTTACCGAAAATGATATGCGGCAGTGGTATGTATCAGCTCACCGGTCCGGCCACCGGTTTGAGCACATTGTCCCAGAAGCGTTCTCAATAGATGAGGCGTTGAAATTTATTCGGCAAACGTGTCGGACTAGATAGCAGATGAGGCTGGGTAGGACAATGGCTGTAACAAAGTTGCCTTTTGGGGTATGATTTATGTATGGAAGCTACTATGCCTTTGGTCATTGTTATAACCCATTTTATTAATCTATTTTCAATCGTCTTGTTGATTCGGAGTGGGTTGCATATTTTGGCGGATCATCCCAAGTTGTATTGGTCGGACCATACTACAGAGACTAATCATTGGCTTAAGTTTGGTAAAAAGAAGATGCCTAAGGATAAAATTTGGACGGCACATGACGAGGTGGAGCCAATTGGACGAGTGGCCTTGCCGGGTGGCGGTCATAAGCAGTTTGGAGCGGCTCGTAACTGGCATTTTGCTTCGGCAACGATTTGGATTGTGACAGGGCTAGTGTACTGGGGGTTTTTGTTTTTTAGTGGAGAGTGGACACGACTTATTCCGACTAGCTGGGATGTGTTCCCTCGAGCTTGGGAGTCGATTGTGACGTATGCCTCGTTTCAATTGCCACCAGAATCGGCCTTTCAACCATATGATGCTTTGCAGCAGCTAGCTTATGGCGTAGTGGTATTTGGGTTGGCGCCATTGATGGTTATTACTGCGGTGGCCATGTCGCCGGCCTTAACCGGTTGGTTTCCGGGCTATATTAAATTGTTTGGTGGACGTCGACAGGTGGCTCGGAGTTTGCACTTTTTGGGCATGGTGGGGTTTTCGTTATTTATTTTGGTGCATGTAACGCTGGTAGCGTTGGTGTATTTTTACCGTAATGTTAAGTTGATTACTTTTGGTACGACCGATGTAGATTTGGCGGCTGCCTTAACGGTGTTTGTGGCCGGACTGCTCTTGGTGTTGTTGTTTAATGTTTGGGCTAGCTACTTTACCATTACTAGCCCTGTCAGAGCTAGGGCGATGCTGGTCAAACTGTATGCGCCACTGATTAGACTATTATTTGGCTGGATGAAGTCGCGTCAAGAGTATAAGGAGTCGGATATATCGAAGTTTTTCCGAGTGAACGGGTATCCGCCGGAGACTGAAGAGTATAAGCGGTTACAGCAGAAAGGTTTTGCGGATTGGCAGCTAAAGGTGAGTGGAATGGTGGAAAAGGAGCTGTCTTTGTCGCTGGCTGATTTAAAGGCTATGGAAAGTCGGACGCAGATTACTAAGCATGTGTGTATTCAAGGTTGGACGGCCATTGCTAAGTGGCAGGGGGTGCCAGTGCAGGCGATTATGGATATGTGTAAGCCGACGGCTGAGGCGCGGTACGTGGTGTTGTATGCTTATGATGAGGATGAGGAAGGATTGCCGTTTTACGAAGCCTTGCGAATTAGTGATATGCGAGACTACCAGACTATTTTGGCTTATGCTATGAATGATACAGTGTTGCCCGTGGAACATGGGGCGCCGATTCGGCTGCGATGCGAGAAAAAGTTGGGGTATAAGATGATTAAGTATATTAAGCGAATTGAGTTTGTGCATGACTTTGGTCATATTGGTAAGGGGCGAGGTGGGTACCGAGAGGATGAAGTGTTGTTTGATTGGGAAGCCTCGATCTAAGGGCGATGATTACAAGGATCTTGAATCGGTCAACTGACAGACCTCCATTTAGGACTGCCGGTTTTGGTAGAATTTAAATCCTTGCCACTTCTCTACTTCCTTCCAGTTTTTTGACTCCAGTGATTCTATGAGTGCGTCGGCACTATTGCTGGAGAGCTGGACTACTACTAGTTTGGCCGATTTAATATCCGAGTCGGTGCTATCATTGGGATAGCCAGCATGGTAGTCGACAATATATTTGTTGGTGAACATGGCCTTAGTCCAAACCAATGCCCAGGCGGCATTGGCGTGCAGGTAATATGAATTTATATCCGGGTAGTGCTGATTGATGTGACTAGCTAATGCGGCTGCTTGGTTAGCTGGTTGTGTATAGAAGTGGCCCAGTGGACCATTGACCATAATGGGCTGCCAGGGTAGAAAAACTATAGAAATGCTAACTAGCAGAATAGTGTAAGCGATTATTGCACTGGGTTTAAGGTGTGTAGTAGCGATAGTGGCCCTGTTGAGTTTGATAGGTATTTTTGGCCAGATAGCTTGTCCCATTAGCACTAGTGGTGCGACGGCTTGTAGAAAGTAATGACCATAAACACGGTCCGAAATGGTGGCCGAGCAGATGGCAGCCACTAGCCAGATTGTTAGGGTGGCGGCGTGGGTGGAAAGTTTGTTCTTGGTCCAAGCCATAATGACGACTAAACAGAGACAGATGGCGACCAAAAGCCAGAGTTTAGGAGCGTAGGTGGCCAACGGGCCGACTGGGCTTTGCTGCCAGGCCCAAGCGGTATAGTCTTGGTTGTATTGCCAGATAGCGTACCAGGTATCGTTCCAGTAGCCATGCCAGATGACCCAGATCAGCCAAGGGCTAACGACGAGCAATCCGCCAGCGGCTGCTTTGGTCATGGCCATCAGGTAGTGTCGCCAATTGGGGGCGTTTATCCAAGATAGACATAAAATGAGCAGGCTGGCCTCGATAAGGCCATTGGCTTTGATGAGTAATGAAATTCCAGCTAGCATGCCGATAATAAAATAGCGTGGCCATTTAAGCAGGCACCAGAGAATGGTTAGATTGACGGGGATGAAGAGTAGTTCGGCGTTGATGGTTTGTGATTCCAGAATGGTAGTGAAAAAAAATATGGCTACGGTTGCCAGGGCTAGTCGTTGGGCGATTTTAGGTGAGGAATTTAGCCTGTGGTTGAGTTGGTAGAAGAGTAGTAGGATGAGGGCGACGAGGATACTGCCAATTAATTTGAGGATGATGAAGGCTATGTGCCAGTTGGGGGCAAAGTTGGCTAGGTAGTAGATCCAATAGAGTATGGGCGGCTTGTGATCCCAGATATCGACGTAGAGGATAGCCCCATGGTGCATGGCTCGAGCAATGGCCATGTAAATACCTTCGTCGCCGTAGCCACCAGTCGACCATAGCGTGGGGAGGCGCATGATAGTCGTAATACCTACTACAACAATGAGGAACTGCCTGTCTGATAGTTTGGGCATACTTGAATAGTATAAACGTCTGCGTTGGGTTCGTATATGAATAGATGATCCCGGATATGATGGGCTGGCAGAATACTACTTGTCAGGATAGTTTTGTAGCCCAGGTTGAAGGTTGACGCTTTGCATTGGGGTTGATTTAATTCTGTTAAGATGGGTGTGGCGGTGATTTTTAACCGAAAGGAGCTAATGTTGATATGGAGAAGGTTATGGATAATCAATTGCCTAAAATTGGGCAACCAGCCACCAGAGCGCTGAATGCCGCTGGGGTTTATACTCTGGAACAGGTGGCGAACGTGAGTGATGACGAATTGCTGAAGCTTCATGGCGTTGGGGTAAAGGCTATTCGGATATTGCGCCAAGCAATTTTCGACTTGCAGACGGGCGATACGCGATAGGGCTGATGTATGAATTAGTCGAAGTCGAATAAGTCGCTTAAGAACGATTCTTTCTTTTTGCGGCGGGGTTGGTGATAGTCGTTGGGTGGGAACTGGTTCGACTGTACTTCGGAGGCGAGTTGTGGGTTTGGCGCTGAAGTGGTGGTTGGTGATTGACTACGGTCGATGATTTTATCTATTTCGCCTCTGTCCAGCCAGACGCCTCGACATTGTGGGCAGTAATCTATTTCGACGCCTTGGCGTTCGCTCATGACTAATTGGGTGCTATCGATTGGACACTTCATAAAAACCTCCAAGTACTACTGTAATAAAATGGTACTTTTAGTATATCATCTTTTTGCTGTTTGTTCTGATTTGATGATTAGCGTTGGCGTGGGTTAGTTTAGCGCTAATGGTTTAGAAGAGAATGTTATGAATATGTGAAGACCTGTCTTTTGCGGCATACGAAGGCGTTTTCTTGACTGATTGTCATCTGTAAGAGACTATGTTAGACTTGCGCTTCGTTTGGAGATTGCGGTCACGTGAAAGGGTGTGGAGATGGAACTCGCAGTTTTGCTTCTGATTCTGGCGATTTTTGCGCTGGAAGTCTTGCTTTCGATGAGTATCATTCGTACTGCGCATCTGCGAAGGTCGTGGGCGAAGTGGGACAGCTCGGATCGTCTGAGTTTGCTATTCCTCGGTATCTGCGCACTATTGGTGTGGTGTTTGTCCTCGATTGGCTAGTGATGACTGGTTAATCTAATAGTCCGAGGTGTCTGAGTGACGCCACGGACTATTTTTATTTGATGGACCTTATTTTTTGGGTAGCTGATAGATAGTGTTGAATTTTTCTTCCAGATAGTTAATAAAATAGTGTGGGTTGAGCGGTTCGCCGGTGATAGCTTGGACGAGTTGGTCGGGAGTGCGGCTGGAGCCATACTGATGAATGTTAGTGCGCAGCCAGGATAAGATGGAGCCGAGTTCGCCTTGGCTGAGTAGTTGGTTGAAGGGTAACTCTTTTTTGAGTTGATGAGTAAATTGAGCGGCATAGAGGTTGCCCAGGGCGTAGGATGGGAAGTAACCGATATAGCCGTTGGACCAGTGGACATCCTGAAGGACACCTTCGGCATCGGTGGTTGGTTCTGTGTTGAGATACTGTTTAAATTTAGCTCGCCAAGCCTCGGGCAGGTCTTTGACGGCGAGTTTTTGATTAATGAGGTCGTTTTCTAATTCAAACCTGATTAAGATGTGCAGGCAATAGGTGACTTCGTCGGCTTCGATGCGGATGAGGCTGGGTTTGACTTGGTTAAAGAGTTGAACAAAGGTGTCTGGGCTGGTTTGACCAAGTTGGTCTGGGAAGAAGGCTTGGAAAAGCGGAGCCATGAAAGTGAGAAATTCAGGGCTGCGGCCGACTTGGTTTTCCCAGAAACGGGATTGGGATTCGTGGATAGCAAAGGATAGCTCTGATTCGAGTGAAATGTCTGCCAGCTCTGGATTAATGCCTTGGGTGTAGAGGGCGTGGCCGCCTTCGTGCATGGAGGCAGACAGGGAGGAGCGAAAGTCGTGGGGCAAATAGCGGGTAGTGATTCTGGTGTCGCCCAGACCGAGGTCAGTGGAGAAAGGGTGCATGGCGGTGTCCAGGCGGCCAGAGGAAAAGTTGTAGCCCATTTTCTTGAGAGCGAATAGTGAGAGTTGGCGTTGGTCTTGTTCTGGATAGAGCATGCTTTCTGATAACAATGGACTGTCGGGCTGGAAATTTTTGGCCTTTTGAATACGAGCGACTAGATTGGTTAATTGGGGTTGGAGTTGGTTAAAGGTGGTGGCACAGAAGTCGGCCGTGAGGCCCTGGTCGTAAAGGTCAAGCAAGGCGTCGTAGGGGTTGTGTTGATAACCGAGCTTATCGGCGATGACTTGCGTTAGCTGGACAATCTTTTCCAGTTGTGGAGCAAAGAGGCTGAAGTCGTTGTTGGTTTTGGCTTGCTGCCAGACCATGAAGGCCTCGGCGGTGGTGCGGGCGTGTTCTTGGACGATGTCGATGGGGATTTTGAGATAAAAACGGCTGGCGTGATTTAAACTTTGGAGGACTGCTTGTTCGTCGGTGGAGAGGTTGTCGTGCTGGTCATTAAGCCGATCGAGTAATTGAGTGATGTCTGGATTGTGCCAGTGATGAGCAATTTGTTCGGCCAGAAAAGCATTTTGGTTACCGCGGGTTTCTCCGGCGGCTGCTGGCAGGTTGACGTTCATATCCCAGTCGAGAATGCCGGCAATCTGCTGGAGGGTTTTGATGGGTTGGTAGAGCTGTAGTAGCTTTTTGATTGATGGGTCGGTGATAGGCATATGCTTATTATAGCGTGTAGCGTCCAAAGTTTTTTAAGATGGCAAAGACGAGTTTTGAATAGAGAGTTTCGAGTTTCGCGTATGTCATTCTGGAGCGTGGGGTAGAGTTTGTTGAAGGTTGACCCAGACTGAATCGGGGTTGAAGGGTGAAGGTTGAAGGGTGAAGCGCTCTGTTTGTTGTCATTCTCGACCCGATCGAGAATCCCTACATATACGCATCTTCGTTTATTCGTTATTCGCTCGCGTACTTCGTAATTCGTACTGCGTAATTCGGGTACAACTCACTACCCACCACTCACCAATCTGGTTATTAGTTACTTTCCGCCAGAGGCGGACAGGAGTTACTTGGACAAGTTACGATTTACGATTAACGATATACGATTCACCCTCACCCTCACCCTTCACCAACTTTACAGAGATAAAGATACCTATGTACGTACACGTGTACGTACCACCAATTTTGCCAGGATTGGTAATGTCCGATGCTGTTATGGGATGAATTTGATGAGCGATACTCTTCTTGAAGGTTGACCCCGATTGAATCGGGGGATGAAGGTTGGTTCGTGGTTTGTATTTCTATTCTTCTAATTCTAATACCAATAACTACGCCTTGGGGGCTCCATTGATGATAAATTGTAGACCGGTGAGGAAGTCTTGGTCGCCGGAGTTGAGGGGTTGGGCGGCTTGGTCTACGGCGGTGAAAAGGTTGGGGAACATGGTGCGAATCTCTTGAGTTTTGGCAGCCGCCAGTTCTTCTGGAGTAGGGGCGGCTTGTTCTTCTATGCAGAAGCCGAAGGTGAAGTAGGTGGTGGTGAGGATGATGTGGCGGGCGGTTTTGAGGTCGAGGTTGGCCGAGGTGAGCGAGATAAAGGCGGTTTCGTATAGTTTGGCCAAGGTGATAGCGGGGTAAAAGTGGGCACCGGCCACGACTCGCGCACCGTCGGTGCGGGAGAGCATGGCTTGGCGGAGGGTTTGCATTTGAGCGATAAGCCAATCCTGCCAGTCTTCGTGTTCGGCGCGGGGGGTAAGGTTGGAAAAGGCTTCGGCAAGAATAGCTTCGGCCATAAAGTCGACCAGCGTTTCCTTATTTTTAAAATACCAGTAAATAGCTGGACCTTGGCGATGAATGCGGTGGGCGATATCGCGGATAGACAGGTCGTCAAGGCCTTTTTGATCGAGAATCTCTAAGGCAGCCTGGATAATTTTGGTCTGGTTGGCCTGCGTCTTGGCCTGGCTTTTGTTAAAACGGTCAGCGTGTTGCTTGAGATGTTCGGCGTGTTTTTGGTCCAACCACTGCAGAACGTGATGGTGTAAATCCTTTTTAGTTTTATCTTTAGAAGGTTTATTTCTGTTGTTCATAAGCTGATTATACCACTTGACATAAAAATTTAACAGTGTTAAATTATTTTTAGTTTTTCGTATACTTTTATATGAGTAGCAAGTACGTGTAAACGAGTAGGTATGTGCGCTGTCTGGGGCCTCGGGTCGCTCGTGCTCGTGTACTCCTCGCAGACTTCGTCTACTGCGGGGTAGACTGTGCGCGAGCTTCCCTGCGGCGTGCAACTGGAGGCTATAGGAGTAAGGGGATAGAGGCGCGAAGTATGAGTAGTAGGCAAGTCGGGAGTAGGCGAGTAGGTTTTTCTACCGCAAACCCCGATTTAATCGGGGCAAACTATTTTCGAGTAGACGAGGGTTGCAGAATTACGAATTATGAAGTACGCATTACGGGCAGGCGTCTCTTGCCGACTCACGACTTGCCTACTAAACAAATATAGTAAAGGATATGCATATGTCACAAGAAACTTTGGCAGTAGAGGCCACTAATTTAATAAAGTCGTTCGGCGATAACCGAGCGGTGGACGGGGTGTCGTTGGCGGTGCCAGCGGGGTCGATTGTGGGGATTTTAGGACCGAATGGGGCGGGTAAGAGTACGACGATTAACATGCTGGCGACATTGTTGCGTCCGGATGGCGGTAAGGCGACTATTTTTGGCCATGATATTGTGCATGAGGCGCAGGTGGTGCGGCAATTGATTGGCGTGACGGGTCAGGACGCGTCGGTGGATGAAGCATTATCGGCAATGGAAAATCTAGTGATTTTTGGCCGATTGTTGGGGCTAAGCTCGCGTGAGGCCAAGAAAAAGGCTGGTGACTTGCTGGAAGAGTTTAGTCTGACGGAGGCGGCTAAGCGGCCGTTGGCGAAGTTTTCCGGTGGGATGCGGCGACGGCTGGATTTAGCAGCCAGTTTAATTGCTCAGCCGCCATTAATTTTCCTGGATGAGCCGACCACAGGGTTGGATCCGCGGACGCGGAATCAGATGTGGGAGACGATTCGACGGTTGGTTAAGAATGGGTCGACTATTTTATTGACGACGCAATATTTGGATGAGGCTGATCAGTTGGCGGATCGGATTGTGGTGATTGATCACGGTAAAGTGGTGGCGGAAGGGACGGCTGATGAGCTGAAGTCTAGTATTGGTACGGCTACGCTGCAGCTAAGGTTGAAGGCTAAGAATGATATGGAAGAAGCTTCTAGCATTATCCAAAACGTGTTGCAGGCTCATCCGACTAGGCCAGAGCCGACATTGTTGGCGGCACCGATGGCAGATCCCGAAAAGATTACAGATTTATTGGTAGCCTTGCGCCAGGCGCAGGTTCATTTGACTGAGGTGAGTGTGCAAAAGCCAACTCTGGATGAAGTCTTTTTGACTATTACAGGTCGGCCAGCTGAGCACGAAGTTGAGGAGGATACAAAATGAACACAGGAACGATTGTGCCGGCAGCGGAACGGACTTTAAAGAATCGAGCTTCGATAGGGCAAGTGCTACGCGATACTCTGACTATGGCGTATCGAAATTTATTAAAGATGCGCCGGACGCCAGAGCAGTTTGCGGATGTGCTCATTCAGCCAATTCTGTTTCCCGTGATGTTTGGCTATCTATTTGGTGGGGCGATCTCTGGGGATGTTAGTGCGTATTTGCCGTCGCTGATTCCGGGTATTTTGGCTATGTCGATTCTGACTACCAGCCAAGTAACGGGACAGCAGTTGCGCGAAGATATGGATAAGGGGGTGTTTAACCGATTTAAGAGTTTGCCGATTGCCCGGATTGCGCCATTAGCTGGGGCGTTGTTGGCTGATACGACGCGGTATATTATTGTGGCATTATTGACGTTTACCACAGGTTTCTTGATGGGCTATCATCCGGGCGGTGGGTTTTTAGGAACGGCAGCCGGGAGTTTATTGGCTATTCTAGTGGCCTGGTGTTTGAGCTGGGTATTTGCTTTGATTGGGGTGCTGGCGCGGAGTGCGTCGAGCGTGCAGGCGATTGCCTTTTTGTTCATTTTCCCGCTGACGTTTTTGAGTAACGCTTTCGTACCGGTGGATACGTTGCCGGATTGGCTACAGGTGTTTGTGAAGATTAACCCAATTTCACACTTGGTGGCGGCAGTACGGGAATTAGCTAATCATGGCGCGATAGGAACAGATTTCTGGCTATGTTTGTTGGCCGCGGGATTGATTGTGCTGATTTTTGCGCCATTGACGGTACGGGCTTATATGCGCAAGGCGTGATGGGAGAAAATAGAAAATAGAAAATAGAATCTGGAAAATAGAAGTAGAACAGAATTAGGATTTAGAAAAAATGGTGAGCTGTGGGGGTAGGTTGTAGGTTCTAGTTTAGATTTGGCTTCTCGACGGCGCTCGAAGTATAACTACAGTTCGAGCGGAGTCGAGAACCAGTCTGTTTAGGCTTTGACTGGACTTATATTTACCATCCAATTGATGCCAAACTGGTCTTTGACCATACCGAATTTGTCGCCCCAAGGCGCCTGCTCCAGAGGAAGGGTGATAGTGCCACCTTCGGCCAGTTTGTTGAAGTAACTAGTTAATTCTTCGTCGTTGTCGCCGTTTAAAGACATGCTAATAGCGCTGCCGTTTGGGCGGTCCATGCCATTGGGAGTGTCGGAGGCCATGAAGCTGATCAGCTCGCTGACGTGCAGAGCGGCGTGCATGATTTTTTCGTCTTCGGACGGGTCTTGGCTGGCGTTTGATTCTTTGAAAGTGTTGAGGGCGAGGTCGCCGCCGAAGATGCTGTGGTAAAACTCCATAGCTTGGCGAGCGTTATCTTGGAATCCGAGATAAGGGCTAAGTTTGGTTGGCATATTTACTCCTTTTATGGTTATAGATTTAGTATAAATGATGGTGGCTGGTGGTGGCAATTGTACGTGTGAGAGGGCGAGAGCGAGTATTGAGTAGAGGGTTTTTGCATTTTGGGCACGTCGTACTGGAGCGCGGGAAACGAGGGATGAATCTGGTTATAGGTTATAGGTTATAGGTTACAGGTTGAAGGTTGAAGGTTGAAGGGTGAAGCGCTCTGTTTGTTGTCATTCTCGACCTGATTGAGAATCCCTTGCAGGGTTATTGGTTATTTCCGCCAGAGGCGGACAAGAGTTACTTGGATTGGTTTGGCGATTAACGATTAACGATCTACGATTAACGATCTGCGATCTACTAATCTCAGTTTATAGGCGCTGGCTTTTTTGCCGGAGACAAGGGTGGTGTGTTCGGAAATGAGGCTGAGGCTGGGATGGTTTTGAAGTACGTTGGTGAATGTTTCTTTTTGGGCAGTTAAGATGATGGCTATGCCGTTAGGTTTGAGGATGCGAGTGAATTCGGTCAGCATGTCTTGATAGAGCTGGTTGATATTAAGATCTTTTTCAAAGAAGCCCCAAGGGGGATCGGTAACGATTTTGGTAATGGATTGGGATTCGAATGGGGTGCTGAGAGCGTCGAGCTTGGTGATGGTAATAGGATGTTTGATGGATTTGAATTTGGCCTGGAGGGTTTTGATGAGGTTCGGATTATTGTCCCCGGCGATGATTTTGGCAGCGGGGAGGAGTTTGGCTCGGGCAGCGGGGATGGAGCCAAAGCCGGCAAAGGGATCAAGGAAGATATCGGTGGATTTGGGTTCGGATAAGAGGCAGAGAAGGTTGGCCAGTTCGGGGCGGAGTTCGCCTTTGGAAAGAGTTTTTTCGTAGTTTTCGGTGCGAGTAATTTTGAGAGCAAAGAAGGCGTGGCCTTCGCGGCGGGTAAAGCACCAGAATTCTATTTGCGGGGTGCTTTTGTTGAGGTGGAGATAGTGGATTTGGCTGAGCTGCTTTTCCAGCTTGGAGAGGAGAGTTTTGTCGACAGCGACGGGCTGGTTTTCTCGGAAGGTTTTGACTCGGAATGAGGTTGGGCGATGGGGCATGGCGGCCAGGAATTGTTTTTCGACGTTGGTTTGTTTGAGGGCTTGGAGAAGTATGTCTTGTAATGGGTCCGCAGAAGTCTTGGTGTTGTGAGCCAGGACGATAAAGCTATTGTTTAGAAAATTGAGCTGACGAATCTGGTTAATGTTGGCTTTGGATTGAAAAATGATCAGACCATCTAGAAGCAGATTGATTTGAGCGTCCTTAACGTTTTTGCGGATGGCACTTTCGACAATATCGCCAAAGCCGGTAATAAAGGTGGAGAGATAGGTGGTCACGGGAGTGATTATACCACTTAACAAATAAGTTTAACGGTGTTAAATTTTTGATTTACTTTGATTAAAGCGGTGTTTATGGCTATAGCCCATGTCTGATTGGGTAAAATATTCCCGAACTTCTCTGAGCTACCATGTTCCGAAAGTCGTATCTTATGGTTTAACCCGATTTAATCGGGGTTTATAGCTTTGCCGGTGCTGGAATAGATACTGACATCCGACGTGCGGAGTAAGTTCGTATCGTAATTTAGATCATGAGTAGTATCTGCTATATTGAGGCTTGTTTTAGCAGAGGTGAGCGCATATAATCACGGCTGACCAGAATGTTGCTTCGACAGGAGATAGAAGATGACAAACGAGGCGATGGAGGCTGTCATTCGAAAGATTGAGTTGCGGTTTGGTTTGCCGCCCGGGATTGTTCCACGGGCCCGGATTATCGCCATTCCATCGGGAGAGGCTCCTTATGAAGTCAGAAGCATGTGGGTGGGAGTTGAGTTTCCCATAATTTTTTATGGGGAGACATCAGTGCTTCTGGGTGTGTTGAGTGGGGAGCCGGACCAAGATAATATTGGCGGATTTTCCGTATCAGCGGTCGATGCTATTGCCTTGCTGGAGGTTAAGGATGAGCAAGGAAGATGTGCGGCCCAATGGTGGAAAGACCATGGTTTTGATAGACGCGGTTTAGATTTGACGTTCGGGCCTCAGTACTGTCAAGTTGTAGCACCGCCCCTTTTTGAGGCGATATTCAATTGAAAAGGTGGTTGTGTGCACAGGGCGGCACCTTTTGGGGTGCCGCCTTTTACATTTGAATTTTATGTAATGATATTTGTTACTATAGATTAAATACGTTGCCTAGGAGGTTGAGTATGGATATTAAAGAAGCGCTTAAAGAACATTTGAATAATCACCCGGTGATGCAGCTGGCGACGGTCTGGGAGGGGCGGCCGCAGTTGTGTAGTGTGCATGTGGCTTTTGATGAGAAGTTTAATTTTTATTGGACGTCGTCCAGGAAGAGTCGTCACTCACAGGCGGTTGAGGCTAATGGATTAATAGCCATGGGGACGTTGCTGAATGAGGAGAAGTTCCAGTGCTTTCATGCCGAAGGGAAGGCTAATGCTTTGAGTGGTGAGGCGATTGCGAAGGCACATGAGATTTATAGTCATCGATTTGGAGCTAATCCAGAGAGATTGTTTAAACTGACAGCCGAGGGCCAGGCGACTGAGGCGATTTATAAATTCACAGCTGATAGGTTGGTGCTGATTGACCCGGCTGCTTTTCCGGATGCGCCGCGGCAGGAAATCAAGTCATGAAAGTGAGGTTATATGTCTACTAATGAGCGAGTCGATGCCTATGTGGCGGAACTGAGTGATTGGCGTGGTGAGAAGTTGGCTTATTACCGGAATTTTATTCATGAAACAGCTCCTGATTTGACCGAAGATTGGAAGTGGGATGTGCCGATTTTTGTGGGCAAGAGGATGATTATGGCTATTTCGGCTTTTAAGGACCATGTTAAAATTAACTTTTTTCACGGCGCACAGCTGGATGGTTTGGGGTTATTTAATAGCGGCCTTGATTCCAAGTCACATCGGTCGATTAATTTGACTAAGGATGAGGTTGTTGATGAAGAGAAGTTACGTCGAGTAATTTTACAGGCAGTGGCGCTGGATGGAGAAGGTTAATTGAGTAAGATGGTGTTTTGTCTTTAGGTTTGCGCCCATCAATATGAATGATCTGCGGCAACCTAGTTTGATGACGCTGTTAAATAGATTGCCAGATTTTGGTTTTAGAATGGCGATTACACAAATTGATCAGTTTTTAGTCCTATAGTGTTGCACTTTCTAGTTATATATGATACTATTCTGACGTGAATTGACGCGTCGTGCGTCAATATTCGTGGACGGAGTTCAAGTCATGGGTCGAGTTCGCTTACTACTGTTTGTGTTACTTTTTATGGCTTGCCAGGGCTCAGCAGTAGCCGCTCAATCTGGTGACGGCGTGAATATCATTCAGCCGACCGCGGCGGAAACGGTATTCCCGATAGGCTTTTTAGCCAAGATTGCGGCCTATTGTACCGGGTGCGGTGGTTACGCCAATATGCATCCGTTCATAACCATTGATGGGGCCATTGATTTTGACACCGTGTTGGTGTGGCCCGGTGATGGTCAGTCTGTAGACCTTATGGTCACAGCTCCAGGCGTTTATCTCGCTTGGGTCGAGGACGGCAAGGTTAAACAGAGGCATATTGCACGGAGAGACTACTATTCGATCTTTAGGCAGGATGGCCCAGTGTTGGTCAGTCTGTGGCCTTTGGATAAATATATCCAGCCACTCGGCGACACGTTTGATCAGTCTATCGATTGCCAAACAGACTGCCCTACTGGCGAGACTTTAGCCTGGATAGTGACTCAACCAACCAGGCTAGTGCTTAAGAATTGCGATCCCATTGAGTTGTTGCCAACGGTCGTCATGACGAGTTGGTTGGATGGGACACTGCGAGTAGTATCTCGAGCGGCGGGAGAGCAGCCAGTGTATTCAGGCGGCAATGTGTATTGGCACATTGCTAACAAGTAAATATAAGCGACTCGATGGAGGCACGTTCTAATGGGACCGGCCTCCATTTTTTATATTTGAGTATAACTATTTGAGATTAGCCTTTTTCAGTTCTCTGACGGGTCAGGCAATGCGTTTGATTTTGGCTTTGGTGGAAGAGTTGATTGGAGACGCGGTAAAAATACAGCTCAGCCGATAAGCGTACTTTTTGTCCTTTTCTATACTAGTGCTATAATTCGGGTCATGAGATATCTCTGAGGTGCAGAGATTATAGCTCAAAGGAGTAGAGCTGTGGTTAAGACAGATGGTCCGATGCATGTGTTTTACGCGGTGACTCGTTCAGGGTCAATTTATCGGATTTCCGATGAATTTTGGGGACCTGACAATTGGCCATCGGTTGAGCGGATTTATCCGGCAAGTCTCCCAAGCGATAAAGAGGTGCCATTCCGTTTGCGGGATGGTCACACAGTGGGTATTACCAGAAAGCGCGGGGTAGTACTTTACGATCGTGGTAAGCTTGTTGAGGCAGAGCTGGTAAATATGTTCTATTGGGGTGGACATACTAGCCCTGTTGTCGGGTTGTTTCTCGACCAATCTGAAGCTGAAGCTTGTCGTGCTGCTGGTAGTCAGCAGCGTTGGGATGAGCGCTGGCGACAGCAAACTCTGGCCGTCTTGGATGAGATTGGCCCACATCATTCTGTGTTTGTCCCAAGTTCTCGTTTGTGGGACGGTCAGTAGGGTGAGAAGCTGCAGGTCTCAAGAACGTTTCTTGAGACCTGCGGTACGCACACTTTGCTGTGATTTTTACATGATCTTAACGACATTTATCTGCGGTGTTTTAGAAGTATTATATAATAAAAATAATTTTATTATATAATATATTTTTGGTATAGTGGTGGTAATAATTAGGTCGTTATATGGGGCATTTTGATTTTTTTATTGCAGGGCGGTGGCGGAATAAGGATGAGATTTTGGCAGTGCTAGAGGCGGTGCGGGATAGCGGTAAATCCGCGTATTGCTTTCTTGAGTCGGATTATAAAGACTCCGCTGTAGCTTTTGCTATTGATGGTAATCCGGAAGAGCTAATGCAACAGTTTGAAGAATTGCCGCTGAGTCACCCCTTTGTGCGGCAGATTTTTGATACGGATATAGAGGCCGAGAAGAAAGCAGAAAACTTTTTATTGGTATTGCCGGCAGGTAATGCTGGGCATATTGAGGCTGGAGTGGCGTATGGGTTAGGTAAAAAGTGTTACGCGGTTGGGCCGGTGGAGAAGACAGATTCGTTGTACTGTATTTTTGATGAAATTTTTGCAGATCTTGAGTCTCTGAAGAGTTGGTTAGATTGACCAGGGAGCTGGAGATGTTAATGGTTTATACGAGTGGCCATGGGGTGTTGTGCCCCATGGCCACTTGACTACAAGGTAGTCCGCGGAAGTGGGTGGCTATCTGGCGCAGGTCCAGTGATAGCTGAGGCCTTGCGAGAACATGCGGGCGGCCAGATCCGCTTGGTTGTAGGGATTCCAGATATCGCCTTGACCACCGTAGCCCCAGTAGGTGGATTCCATAAACTGGAATAGACCGATTTCGCCGTTGGGTCCAACGGTGCTGGGGTTGAGCGATGATTCGCAGATGGCGACTGCGAGTAGCCAATCTCCGTCTACGCCGTAGCGGGCGGCAGCCTCTCGGATAATACCCTCCATGGAGCCTTGAGCGTAGCCTCCACTGGTTTGACTGGAGAGTGCTTGGACCGGCTCTGGACTGAGCCAATCACTGTAGGCCCAGCCGATGTTCTGGTTGAATTTGACTTTTTGCCATGCGCCAGAAGTTTGGCTCATGGCTTCCACGCTACTGCCATACGGCATCAGATCAATGATCGATGCACTAAGACTAGGGCCAGACCGCAAGTGTAGTCCGATGGGTGCAGCGGCGTAGAGAGAAGAGTCTTGGGCGTTGGCCGGAGCAGCCATGCTGACTAACGCCAAAACCAGACTCATTGCCAATAAGAATTTTTTCACGAGGATCCCCTTCACCTTGCAATGAATGTTTTTAGTTCATTGCTGGGCTAGGTGGGGCGCGAATGTCCATCCACACTCCTGGTAATAGTGCCGGCTGTTTTGGCCGGCACTATCTTACATCCTGGTCGTTTTGACAACCCAATTGCTGTCAAAGTGATCAGGAGTTTTCAAATCAGTCGACAGATGACTGGAGATAGAGGTTGTATATAAAATTGGGTAAAAGGGATGGTGCTGTGACGATCTTCCCAAGGCTGGCTGTTTTTGGGCCAGTTGTTATTGTAGATGAATTATTTGTTTTTGGGAAGTGGGGGTTCGAATGAGTTTTTCGGATTTCGTTTTTAGTGGATTTTCTGCCATGGGGAGAGCGAAGTGCCTGATAGGATTCGGTTCATGGTTGCACGAATAATTTGTGGCACTTTTCCGTATTGTTGAAGCGTTACTTTAGTCGCATGCTGAGGCCGATGCCGCCGAAGGTTGGGCAAATATAGGTAGGATTTTGGAGAGTGCTGCGGGTTGGATCGAAGTGGTAGTTGAGGAGGTTGAATTGGTCTAGCTGGGTTGGGTCTGTCGTTTTGGTGGTAATGAGCCAGCGGGCGAAGGCGCCGCGGGCGATTTTGGTGTGAACGACAACTTGGGTCGGTTGATTGGTTTTGGGATTGAGGGTTAGGAAGGTTGGAGTGATAAGGTTGTTGGGATTGATGTAGGGGGTGATGGTGCGAGTGTATTCGACGGATGAGGTATTGACGATGAGTTCGCCTTGGGGCAGAGTGTCGACTATTGAGGTTCCCCAGAAGTTGTAAAGGTTGGTGAATTTTGGACTGGGAAGTTTGTAGGCCATTTCGAGCCGGTATGGCATGACACCGTCGAGTGGGCGGAGAATGCCATAGAGGCCAGAGAGAATGCGGAGGTGTTTTTGAGCGTAGTGGCGGTCATCTATCGAGAATGTATCGGCCTGCAAACCGCTGTAGATATCGCCGATAAAACTGTCGATGGCAGCGGATTGGTTATCCGGATTTGTATCCCAATTTGAAATGATGGTGTGTGTTTTGCTGGCCAAGGCGGGAGATACCTGCATAGTCTTGGCAATTTGCTTTGGCGAGAGAGTTTTTAAATAGGACCCAAGCTGGCTAGCTTTGTCGAAAAGCTGAGGTTTCGTCAATTCTGGTGAATGATGCGAAGAGCGCATGGTTTTGGAGGAGTGGAGGAGGATGATCATGTTGATAGCGTGGTGTTTGTAGTATACGGTATGCAACCGGAGGCTGCAGGAGGAAGGGGGGACACGAGGTTCGAATAACGGAGCATCGAATCAACGAATAAACGAACTAACTCCTGTCCGCCTCTGGCGGA
The DNA here is from genome assembly GCA_964536215.1 of uncultured Candidatus Saccharibacteria bacterium. Lineage (GTDB taxonomy): Bacteria > Patescibacteriota > CAZHWT01 > CAZHWT01 > CAZHWT01 > CAZHWT01. The sequence goes on along the minus strand of CAZHWT010000004.1, from coordinate 12,615 downwards.
AAGTAGCTAATAACCAATAACAGAGTCGACAAGTAGGCGAGTAGGGTATGCAAATGCCAAGGAACAAGAGTCCAAATGCCAAATAAAGGTTCAAGATGCAAAAATAAAACACCACTAGTGCTAAAATTCCCTTAATCGCTAATCACTAATCACTAATCGCTAATCGCTAATCGCTAATCGCTAATCGTGAACCGAACGGGAGCGGGCGTGCAAATATTGTTCGCTTCCGTGCTATACTACAGGCATAAACCGGCTATGGCTGGAGAAAAGGAGATATATGTTCTTTGGTATTGTTTTAGCGGTTATTGTTTTATTATTGTTGACTGGGTTGTTTACAGTTAAGCAGCAGACGGCGGCAGTAATAGAACGGTTTGGTAAGTTTGTACGGATAGCTCCGGCGGGGTTAAATTTTAAAATCCCGTTGATTGACCGGGTAGCTGGGCGATTGAGTCTGCGGGTGCAGCAGTTGGATGTGCGAGTAGAGACCAAGACTAAAGATAACGTGTTTGTGTTCGTGATTGTTAGTGTGCAGTACCACGTTTTGTCGAATAAGGTGGTGGATGCTTTTTATCGTCTACAAAGTCCTCAAGCTCAAATTACTTCGTTTGTTTTTGATACGGTTCGGGCTCGAGTGCCAGGGATTACCTTGGATGAGCTGTTCTTGATGAAAGATGATATTGCTCAGGCGGTTAAGGGTGAGCTGGATCAGGTGATGGATGATTTTGGCTATGGGATTATGAAGACACTAGTGACTGATATTGATCCTGACTCAAAAGTAAAGAGTAGCATGAATGAGATTAATGCGTCGCAACGGTTGCGGGAGGCGGCTATTCAGCAGGCGGAGGCGGAGAAGATTAGAGTAGTTAAGGCGGCCGAGGGTGAGGCTGAGAGTAAAGCGTTGCAGGGGCAAGGTATCGCCAACCAGCGCAAGGCGATTATTGAGGGGTTGCGTGAGTCAGTGGAAGAGTTTAGTACTTCGGTAGATGGAACCTCGGCTCAGGAAGTGATGAATTTGGTTTTGATGACCCAGTATTTTGATACGCTTAAGGAAGTGAGCAACGCCAGTAAGACAAATACCATTTTGGTACCTCACTCACCGTCTGGTATGAATGATCTGCAAGAGCAGATGCGCAATGCTATGGTGACGGCGCAAGAGATTAACCGCCACACCGAGCGGAATATGACGGTTAAGACGGAGCAGGTTAAGCGAGGGCAGAATTAGTTTACCCTGATTTAAGTGGGGCTCATCGTATATCGTATATCGTTAATCGTTAATCGTACATCGAAACTTGTCCAAGTAACTCTGTTTCGCCAGTGGAGGAAATAACCAATAGCCCTGCAAGGGATTCTCGATCGGGTCGAGAATGACAACGAGAGCAATCGGTAGATCGCAAATCGTATATCATACTTCGCAACCCTAATCCAAGTAACTAAGTAACTAATAACCAATAGCCTCGCAAGAGATTCTCGATTCACCCCGATTCAATCGGGGTCTGGTCGAGAATGACACAAGTGGGGGAGTCATCCTGAGCTACTGCGAAGGATCTCCTAAGGTGTACAGACATTATAGATGGAAGATTCTTCGGCAAGCCTCAGAATGACAAGCTGCCAAACTCACAACTCCCTATTCACAACTCTCTCTCGCTGCCTTGCTACCTATTTTATCTCCAATCAATAGCCGGCGGATTAAATTGCTCTAAATACTGGTTGCACTGACTGAAGTGGTGGTGACCGAAGAAGGCGTTGCCGGCTAGCGGTGAAGGGTGGGCGGATTGTAGGACTAAATTGTTGTCGCGGTTAATGGTTTGACCTTTTTGTTGAGCGTATTTTCCCCAGAGCATGTAGACAATGTGGGTTCGTTCGGCATTGAGAGCTTGGATGGCGGCGTCGGTGAATTGTTCCCAGCCGAGTTTGGCGTGCGAGGCGGGTTGGCGGGCTTTGACGGTTAAGACGCTGTTGAGCATGAGGACGCCTTGTTTGGCCCAACGGGATAAGTCGCCAGAAGGTAGCGGGTCAATATTGAGGTCATTGTGGATTTCTTTAAAAATGTTTTTAAGTGAAGGCGGTAGGGCGACGCCCTCATTGACGGCAAAAGATAGCCCGTTGGCTTGACCTGGGCCGTGGTAGGGGTCCTGGCCGACGATGACTACTTTGACCTGGTCGAATGGGCAGAGGTCGAAGGCGCGAAAGATATTGGCTGGCGGCGGAAAGACTTGAGTGGTCTGGATATCCTGACGGACTTTGTTGGTGAGGGTGAGCCAGTAGTCTTTGGTGAATTCTGATTGTAGCGCGGCTTTCCAGGTGGGATTGAGGTTAACGTCGGACATGATTAGTAGGCAAGTTGGCAAGTAGGCAAGTTGGCAAGTTGGATCGCAGATGAGTAAGGTTTATGGAATTATACACCTTTGATGGATTTTTCTCGGTTGTCATTCTTGATCTGACCTCGACTGGATCGGGGCGAATTGAGAATCAGATTCCAGCCTGCGCTGGATTGACGTTAAGGGGAGACTTAGACGCATAGATCGGCCAATAATTCACACTCGTGACGGGGTTTGCGGGCGGGGCAGTGGTAGCGGCCGTAGAGGATGAGGAGGTGGGAGAAGGCAATCCAGTGTTGTTTGGGGACGATGGCCATGAGATCCTGTTCAATTTTGACGGGGTCGGTGTGAGTGGTTAGGCCATAATTGCGGGATAGTCGGCCAACGTGGGTGTCGACGGCTATGCCTTGAGGGTTGTTGAAGGCGTTGCCCATGACGACGTTGGCTGTTTTGCGGGCCACGCCGGGCAAAGCATCCAGCTCGGCCATAGTTTGAGGAACCTGGCCGTGGTGCTGAGTAGCGATGATGTGGCAGGCGGCGATGATAGTAGCTGACTTAGTGCGATGAAAGTTGATTTTGGCAATGAGTTTATCAAGCTCGGCAAAGTCGGCATTGGCGAAATCGGCGGCGGTTTGGTAACGGGCAAACAAGGCAGGCGTGACCATATTGACGGTTTTATCTAGAGTTTTGGCCGAAAGCATGGTCGCGACCAATAGCTGTAAAGGATTAGTGTAAACCAATTCCGTTTTGGGCTCTGGCCAAAGGGTGTAAAGCCGGTCAAGAATATTGTGGACTTTTTGTTGCTTGGCAATAAGTAGGGGGTTGGTGGTTTGATGTATTGTCTGACTGTTTTCTCTATTGTACATTTTTGCGCTTGCCTAGAAGTTCTTGCGTTTGCAGTTTGCAGTTTACGGTTTACAGTTTGATTTTCCGAAGGGGACTAGGTTGTTTTGATATACTGAAGAGCGATTATGAGTATGTGGGCATTTATACGACGGCGATTTTTAGCGCTACTAGTTGATTATTTGGTTATTCTTGGTTGGATGGGGCTAATAGGGATGGTTAGTTTTGTAGTATTCCGAGTTTGGCTGGGCGGCTATCCTGATTATCTGGGGATGTTTGGGCCTTATGTGACTCAAGCATTATTTTTTACCATTCTGACATTGCCAATAGCTATTTATTTATACTCTACCGAATCGGGGTTGCAAGCAGCGACATTTGGAAAAAGAGTGGTTGGACTGGCTGTGAAAGATCAGAGTGGAATTGGGGCGACTCGACATCAAATTGCGCGGCGAACGATTGTAAAGCTATTGCCATGGGAGATTGCTCATACTTTTATCTGGCAATTGATGAATTTCTTTTACCACCATGGGTATGAGACAGATCCGCCATTTTGGATTTTGGTCGGATTGATTGGCGCTATGATGTTGGCTGTCGTTTATGTATTGATGGTGTTTATTCGCCACGATGGACGAGGGCCGCATGACCTAGTGGCTGGGACAACAGTTTTTTCTTCCAAGTAAACTTTACATATAAATAATTTTAGCCTGTCTCTTGTGGTGTGCTGTAATGTGATAGTATCATTGTAAGGTTCTAGGCTTGTCCGCCTCTGGCGGATTCTGGGTTTTAGACTTTAGGTTCTAGGTTCTAGATAAAGTACGAAAGTGAGGAGGGTTTTATGGCTGTTTCGATTGGATACACATTGTCTAGCGAGGAGCATCGGCCGGAGGTGTTGGTGAAGAATGCGCGGTTGGCCGAGGAGGCGGGATTTGGGTTTTTGAGCATTTCGGATCATTTTCATCCGTGGATAGATGCGCAGGGGCAGAGTGGATTTGTCTGGGCGGTGTTGGGAGCGATTAGTCAGTCGACCAAAAAGATTCCGGTGATGACGGGTGTGACGTGTCCAATTATGCGGATTCATCCGGTCATTTTGGCTCAGGCGGCAGCGACTACAGCCTGCTTGTTAGAAGATAGATTTATTTTTGGGGTGGGCACGGGTGAGAATTTGAATGAGCATGTGGTGGGAGAAGGGTGGCCGAATATAAATCGGCGAATGGAAATGCTGCAGGAGGCGGTGGAGATTATCCGAGAGGTATGGGAAGGGCGAGTGACGGATATTCCAGGAGCTTATTTTACGGTTGATCAGGCTAGAATTTATTCTCTGCCCCAAACATTACCGAAGATTACAGTGTCGGCCATGGGGACTAAATCGGCTCAATTGGCTGGAGAGATTGGCGATGGCTTGGTGACAACTTCACCGAATAAGGAAGTAATTGATGTGTTTAAAGAGTCAGGCGGTGAAGGAAAGCCAATTTATGGTCAGGCTAGTGTGTGTTATGACGTGGATGAGAAAAAGGCGATGCAGACAGCGGCCAAGTATTGGCCAACATCAGCTATATCTGGACAAGCTTCGCAAGAGCTACCCATGCCGCTGCATTTTGAACAATTAGCTAAGGATGTGACGCCAGACAAGATTGGGGAGTCGATGGTATGCGGGGCGAATAAGAAGCGGCATTTAGAGCAGATTCAGCAGTATATCGATGCGGGGTTTACCCATGTGTACATACATCAGGTAGGGCCGAATCAGGAGGAGTTTATAAAGTTTTATGCAGAGGAGATTTTGCCGGAATTTGCATGATGGCCATGCGAATGATGTGAATATCCGACTGACTAGTGAATAAGTCATTGTGAGTGAAGCGTGACAATTTAATTGGTGTGGTCATTTACCAAGATTGCTCCGTCTTGCTTCGACGACGGTAGAATTGCTTCTACAAATTACGAACGGAGGTAAGCTGATGAATAAAGATACAACAGTACAATTGCATACGGGCAATGCTATGCCGGTTATTGGTTTAGGGACGTGGAAGTTGACCGAGGATACAGCTGGGACAATTGTAAAGGCCTTGGAAATGGGCTATCCAATGATCGATACTTCGGGTGACTATGGTACGCAGCCTGGAATTGGCCAGGGTTTGAAACAGAGCGGTTTGGATCGCGATGCTTTTTATATTGTGACTAAAGTTGAAGAGACAGATGATGCCTACGAGGCGACAAAAAAGAATTTACAGGAGCTGGATATTGAATATGCAGATTTAATGTTAATTCATCGACCACCACAAGACGGCGTGGGCCAGGAACTATGGCAAGGACTTATGCAGGCCAAGCGGGAAGGTCTGACTAAGGATATTGGGGTTAGCAACTATTCAATTGAGCAGCTGAAAGAGTTGGCGGATAGTACGAAGGAGGCTCCGACTGTAAATCAGATTGAATGGAGCCCCTTTGGTCACAGTCAGTCAATGCTTGAGTATGCCAACGATACTGGTATGGTGATTCAAGCGTATAGTCCATTAACGCGCAACACTAAGCTGAATATGGCAGCGCTGGATACTATAGCCGACGCACATGGTAAGTCGCCTGCTCAAATTGTGATTCGGTGGAATTTACAGTTAGGAGTAGTGCCAATTCCAAAGGCTAGTAAGGTTGAGCATTTGCAGGAAAACATTGAAGTATTTGACTTTGAGTTAAGTGAAGAGGATATGGCAACGTTGACTGATTTGAATACCGGGTATTCGGCATTGGGTAGCAAGTTGCAGTATGAGTAGACGGGGTTAGGTTTGGGGGTAATGAGTTGCGAGTCGCAGATGAAAATATTTCGAGTAGGTATGTAAATGCCAAGGAACAAGAGTCAAAATGCCAAACAAAGGTTCAAGACGCAAAAAGTAAAACCCCACCACTAGTGCTAAAATTCTCTTAATCGTTAATCTCCTGCGAATAGACGAACTAACGAATATACGAATAGCTAATTACTCTTAGTTCTGGATGCGTAGTGGCTATTAGATAAGGGTAATAAAAGTGAAGAATATGATGGCTAGGGTGGTGATGATGCTGATGGTGGTTTTGGCTAGTTGGTCGAGTTGGTCGTTTTTGGTTTTGAATTGGTCAAAAGTTGGCCAATGTCGAGCTCGCCAGGCTTGTTGGCGACCGTGCTGGATGTAGTGAATGTAGTTGAGATTGGGGATGAGGTGGCGAAAAAAGGTTTCGGGTGTGCCCATGAAAATAAAGTACGCTAGGCCAAAACTAGCCGCCCAACTGGGGCTATCGATATATGCTTGTTGCTCTGAGGTGAGATGGGCAGGTGTAATGGTGGTAGGATTGTCGGTGAGTCCTAGTTTTGGCCCTGGGAGAGGAGAAGGTTGGGAGGTGGACGGCGCAATTGAAGCCTGTTGTGGATGAGCCAGGGAAATGATGATGCCTAGGAGTAGGCAGATGACGGCCGGCATGCCGGTGAAGAAAAAAAGTAAGCCGGGTCCAATGGGGTTAGGGTTAGGATCTGGCCAGAGACCGAGAGTGTCTAGAAAGATAATACTGAGAAGTGGACTCCAGCCGAAAAGGACCAGGAGGAGTCCGATGATGGTAAAGGGGTTTTTGAACCAGCGGGACATAGAGGTATTATACTCTTAGGATAATTACGATGGGGGGGATGAGAGCGGGAGATAGGCGAGTGGTATGCAGTCTGGAGGCTGCAGGTGGAAGGGGTAAGAAGCACGGAGTACGGGTACGAATAGACGAATAACGAAGCATGGTCTGTCCGCCTCTGGCGGAAGTTGACGAGTAGGCGTTAAATGCCAAGATACAAGAATTCAAATGCCAAACAAAGGTTTAAGATGCAAAAATAAACACCACCAGGGCTAAAATTCCGCTAATCGCTAATCGCTAATCGCTAATCGCTAATCGCTAATCGCTAATCGTTCATCGTAAATCGCATATCGCAAACTACATTCGAATAACGAAGCTTCGAAAAAACGAACTTACGAACAGGCGAATAGCCGTGCAGAGTCTCTTTCGTGAACCATGTGTCCTCGCTCGTCTGTATACAAAGTGCAATTTTTCGGGTATAATTCGCCTAGATACAAGCAGGATGTGAGTGGGGTTTCTCGCCGGTTTGGTTTTTTTGATTAGTGCATTTGGCCGTGGTGCAATGGCGCCTGAAAGAATAAAACAGAAATTGGCCTTGTGTTGAAGTCTTAAACCGGAATGAGGTGAATTTTTCATGAATAACAAGTTATTTGTTGGCGGATTATCCCGCAATAGCGTGACCGAGGATTCTTTGCGCGAAGCGTTTGCTCAGGCTGGGACGGTGGAGTCGGTGTGGATTAAAATTGACCCAGAAACGGGTATGCCTAAAGGATTTGGTTTCGTTGAAATGGCGACTGAAGAAGAAGCTCAAGCAGCTATTGAGATGTGGAACGGAAAGGAATTCGAGGGTCGAACCCTAGAGGTTAACGTGGCTCGTCCGAAGGAAGATCGTCCACGAGGAAATTTTGGCGGTGGTCGTGGCGGTGGTGGCTATAACCAGGATCGTCGTGGTGGTGGCGGTTACGGTGGTGGCGGTGGGCGTCGTTACTAAATAGATTTTATGCAGCGGATACTGTGAAGTATCCGCTTTGCATAGGGAGTACTGGTGGAGATTGCAAAGGGGGTCTTACGTGAGCGGTACGATTAAAAATGTATGTGTGAGATGCGGCAAAGAACGCATAGTAGCAAAAACTTGGGTAGAAGAGTTGGAGACGCTGGGTGGTAGGTCGAAACTAACTCGTACGTTAATGGTTTGTCCTGATTCAACGTGTCAAGCTGCGCTGGAGAAAGAGTTAGATAAGCAGCGTAGTGCCCGAGAGGCTAAGATTAGAGCCAAAGAGAAACAAGATGAAGATCGGCTCGCTCAACGTCAGGCGCAACGATCCGACAGTTCGCAGCAAGCTGCCTCTAAATCATAGTAAAAGCAACCTGGTAGGGTTTTGGTTTCACTCTCTTCTTAATTATCTCTGTTAATTTTATATTATTATATAATACTTTTAAAAGTATTATATAATAAGTGAATCTATGTTTGGGCATTAATTGAGTTGCCTTAGCGGTGATGGGTTGATTTGTTAGTATGATTCCCAGTTTTGGTCTGGACGTGTACTATAGAGATAATGGTAGGCATAGAATCAGTTTTAGATAAACCGATAGATGATGGGTCTGGTTTGAGGTGGCGCTCGGCGTCGATTTACCAAATTTATCCTCGTAGCTTTTTAGAGGTGCGACAGCCTGGTGAAGCGCATCGTGGTGAGGGAACCTTGCTTGGGATTACCTCTGGTTTGGAATATGTTCGCGATTTGGGTGTGAGCGCAATTTGGATTTCGCCCTTTTACCCTTCTCCGATGGTGGATGGCGGTTATGATATAAGCGATTATTGTGGCGTTGATCCTAGATTTGGCACGCTGACTGATTTTGACGGAGTGGTGGCGGAAGCGCAGCGGCTAGGCTTAAAGGTGATGGTGGATTTGGTGATTAATCACACTTCGGATCAGCATGTGTGGTTTAAAGAGTCTCGACAGTCTCGGGATAATCCCAAAAGCGATTGGTATATTTGGCGCGATGCTGGGCCAGATGGCGGACCGCCGAACAATTGGGCCAGTGTTTTTTCGCGATCTCAGTTATTAAAACGGCAGAAGGGCGAACTGGCGGTGCCAGCTGGGGCTAATACGCCACCGATTTCGGCCTGGACGTTTGACCAGCAACGGGGTCAGTATTATCTGCATAGTTTTGCTGCGCAGCAACCAGATTTGAACTGGCAGAATGAAGAAGTGCGAGTGGCTCTAAAAGAAGTGATGCGATTTTGGTTAGATCGTGGGGTGGATGGATTTAGGATGGATGCGGTGATGTTTATCGCTAAAGACCCTAAGTTTCGCGATGAGCCGCCCAATCCTGACTATATTGAAGGGGTTGGTAATCCCTACTACCAGTTGCAACAGAAATATAGTGCCTCGTATGAGTCGGTGTTGACACCTTATTTGCAAGAATTAACAGCGGTATTGCATGAGAAGGCGTATGTTGAAAGAGATACGTGGATTACGTTTGAAGGCGACCCAAGGCCTGGGATTATTGGTCAACTAAACTCGGTTGATTTAGACCACGCCAATGCGTTCAATTTTACTCGTATGCATGCTGAATGGCGAGCTAGCAAGCAACGGGAGTTGTTGCGCGCCTATTATGCTACTTTGCCAGCTGGCGCAACCCCAAGTCATGTTAATGGGAATCACGATATGCCGAGAGTGGCGACCCGATTAGGTGAGCCGCAGGCTAGGGCGGCGGCAGTGGTAAATGCGTTGTTGTCCGGGCAGATGTACATCTATTATGGTGAAGAAATCGGTATGTTGGATGGTGAGATTGGGGCACAGGATGGTGATGACCAATTGGGTATGCGCGATGGTTGCCGGACGCCGATGCAATGGAGTGGGCAGAAGAATGCTGGGTTTAGCCTGGCTGATGAGTCAAAATTGTGGCTACCTTTAAGCGTTGGGTGGCATGAGCGTACCGTTGAAACCGAGTCGTCCGATCCTCTGTCTTGGCTCAGTTTGTACAAGCAGTTGTTGCGTTGGCGTAGAGAACCGGTATTCGCATCTGGAGAATTGGAATTGCTTGGTGCTACCCATGATGAGGTAGTGTCGTTTAAACGCGCTGAAGCGAACCAAGCATGTATAGTGGTGGTGAATTTTTCTGACCAAGAGGCTTGGTCGGTTGAAGTGAGTGGGGGCGAGGGTCGGATTATTTTATCTAGTCTAGATGTGGAATCTCGTCGTGGCGAAGAAGTAAACTTGATGGCACTACGTTTGATGCCGTTTGAGGCCTTAGTTATATGGCAAAGGGTCGACTAGGGACGATTTGTTTTTTCCTTAGACCCTTGACCGGTTAATAGTTAACATGTTAAGATTCCCTGGTGTCTAAAATTTCCCGACAACAATTAATGGCGGAGTTTGTGCAGTCGTACCGGCTAACAGGACAACTGTTTTTTAAAGTGCTGCATACGGCGCTGCATGAGCGCATGGATGGAGCTATGGCTTGTTTGCCGGTTTTAAAGGTATTAAAGCGGCATGGCGAGTTGTCGCAAGGTGCGATTGCTCGAGAGTTGCATCATTCTGACGCAGCCATTAGCCGACAGGTTGGGATTTTGTTGGATAACGGACTTATTCGGACGCGGATTGATCCAGATAGCCGTCGGACTACATTGGTGGCGATGACAGATGCTGGAGAAGCTTATTTGAAGCAGGTTGAGGGAACGGTAACAGCGTTCTTGTCAGAAGTATTGACTGAAATGTCTGATGAGGAAGTACGTCAATTGATTGATGGTAATAACCGATTGCAAACTATTATGACTGCCCAGCTGGGAAAGGAATCACATGTTTAACAAATTATTTAAAAAGCATACTCATGCGCCAGAGCCGACCAATGAGGAGATGGATGGGATTGAGCCGTCAATCTATAAGCGTCGGTGGGAAATTTTAGCTACATTGTGCGCTAGCTTATTGCTGGTAATGATAGGCAATAGCAGCTTGAATTTAGCCTTACCGACCCTGGCTGAGCAGCTTAATCTAACTTCGGTGCAATTGACTTGGGTGGTGGATATTTATTCGCTAGTCTTCGCTAGTTTGTTGTTTACGGCGAGCGCTGTAGCCGACCGATTTGGCCGCAAGACGATTATGCAAATTGGTTTGCTGATCTTTTTGGCTGGCACCGTCTATGCCGGGTTTTTTGCCAAGGATGGGTTGGAAGTGATTATTTCGCGAGCCGTAATGGGGTTAGGTGGGGCTATGGTGATGCCGACGACATTGTCGATTATTAATAATGTGTTTCCGCGTAATCAACGAGCTCGAGCGATTGCCATATGGAGTGGTATTGCTGGCGGTGGGGTAGCTTTGGGGTCCATTGCGAGCGGATTTTTGATTGAGCATTATTCATGGGAGTCGGTGTTTATTTTTAGTGCAGTGGTTGGGGTGATTGGGATTGCCTTTAACCAGTGGTTAACGCCTAATTCGCATGATGAGCGTCATACGCCGATTGATTGGTTGGGAGGATTCTTATCGACGGTGGGATTGTTAGGGCTAGTGTATGGCATTATTGAATCGCCGTCACATGGCTTGTGGCATGCGGATATTATGACCAGTTTGACGGTGGGATTGATAGGCTTGGGAGCCTTTGTGTTCTGGCAGCTAAAGGCCGAGCATCCAATGTTGGACATGAAGCTGTTTAGCCGGACTGCGTTCTCAATTTCGGCGCTGTCAGTAAGCTTAGTCTTTTTTGCTTTGATGGGGATTTTCTTTTCGATGAGCCAGTTGTTTCAGTTGATCATGGGATATGGACCATTTGAGTCGTCGTTGCGGATGCTGCCCTTGATGATGCTGATGATTTTAGTGTCGCCGTTTGTGCCGAATATTGTGAAAAAGTTTGGGACGCGTTGGACGGTAACTTCCGGACTGGTGTTGGTGTCAGCGGCGTTTGTGATCATGACTCAGTGGCCCACGGTGCCGACCTATATGGAAATTATGGGCAGCATGGCGGTAATGATGGCGGGTATGGCTTTGACCATGACACCGGCCACAACTATGATGATGTCAGCCGTGCCGCGCAACCGGGCAGGTATGGGTTCGGCGATGAACGATACGACTAGAGAGTTGGGCGGTGCTTTGGGGGTAGCGGTTTTGGGGGCAGTCTTGGGGTCGGCATATACCGACAAGATTAGCAGTAGTTTGACTCAGCTACCAACACAAGCACAGCAGGTTGCTGAGAATTCTTTGGCTGGGGCGCTGGTAATTGCCGAGAAGATGGGGCCAATGGGTGCGACCTTAACAGATGCGGCTAAAACAGCTTGGATGCAAGGCTTGTCTGAGGCAATGTGGATTGCGGCCGGGATTGTGTTTGTGGCGGCGATAGTGTCGGGAATTTGGTTGCCCCATAGTCATCACGAGGGCGAGGATGACGAATTATTGGAGCCAGTGATTGAGGGGTAGCTCGGCGGAGCCGAGCAGTTGGCGAGTTCAGCTGCGCTGAGTAGTTGGCAAGTCGACAAGTCGACGAGTCGACAAGTTGGCACGTTTGCTCGTAGTGATAGCTGAATCGAGTTGCGGGAGCGAATAACGAAGCATAGCCTGTCCGCCTCTGGCGGAAACAAACCAATAGCCAAGTAACTCCTGTCCGCCTCTGGCGGAAAGTAACTAATAACAGTCAACAAGTAGGCAAGTTGGCAAGTCGGGAGTAGGCAAGTAGGCGAGTTAAATGGCAAGGAAGAAGAGTCCAAATGCCAAATAAAGGTACAAGACGCAAAAGATAAACAATACCGCCAGTGCTAAAATTCCCTTAATCGCTAATCGCTAATCGCTAATCGCTAATCGCTAATCGCTAATCGCTAATCGTAAATCGTAAACTGTAAACTGTAAACCGTAAACCCCGATTAAATCGGGGTAAACTGATTCGAATAACG